>JAUSJG010000013.1 GCA_030647555.1 bacterium
CAATATTCAGGTAGATACGTAAAAGCCTACAACGCCTACGGCGAAAGCGCTTCATCGGCTGTGGCAGAATCAGTTTATACAATAACAGAACCCTCTTCTACTGCTTCCTCCACTTCCACCTCTCCCGTCACTTCAATAAAACTGGAAGGTGGCACATATGACCCCAAAACAAAGATCCGTACCATTAATATCTCTCAAGACGGCACCTTGCGTCTTAATGTTATCCTTCCCGATCCGGATCAACTAAGGAAAGCAACTATTTTGATCAACAAAAAAACATACACATTAAAAAGAGAAACAAGAAACGGCAAAGTAATCTTCTATGTCATTCTCACTGATTTCAGACACAAAATAGGCAAATATCCTTATACGCTCTTCGCCGACTACGGTTCCACCCAAGTCAAAGAGAAAGGAGTCATCAGTATCACCGCCCCAAATAACTTTGTTCAGTTGCAAGACGTCAACCAAAACTTCCGAGCAGTCTACAAAAGAACACCCACCTTCACGGAATGGCTCAAATGGGCGAAAGAAGTACTAGTTGGTATTACTAAAGAAAAATTGCAGGCAAAGATGCAATCGGGGAGGTAGGGGTGCTGTATCGTGTAATTGTAATGATGGACGATGCAAGAAGAAGGAATCGGATCATACAAATTATGGTTCTAGCCAAGTATTAGGGCGATTTTAAAGAACGTCTTTGCGAGCCATTGGCCATTCGTGAGAATGGACAAGGCGTGGCAATCTTAACTATCCGCAAGATTGAAATATGCGGGAGATTGCTTTATTGACAACCCTCGCAGGGTCTGCCTCGCCTCGAGCGATGGCTCGCAAAGACGAGAAACGAGGTAGAACAGGCCAGCCGTGTGTCGGGGGAGAGTATTATAAAGGAGTAGGACAGATAGCCGTTAAATTAACCCGGTAATACTATAACTTGACTTAGTAATTTATCGGAGTATAATGGATATATGGAAACAAATACATCAAAATTTATAAAAAGAGATATACTCGAAGATCTAATTAAACATCTTGACAAAAAGCAAATTTCTCTAATAATTGGGCCCAGACAAGTTGGTAAAACAACGCTAATGACTTTTTTGCGTGACTATTTAACCGGCAAGAACGAAAAATCTCTATATCTAAGTTTAGATTTTGAGACAGATCGTAAATATTTTGATTCGCAAATAAGTTTGATAGAAAAAATTAGATTGGATCTGGGGGATAAAAAAGGTTTTGTATTTATAGATGAAATCCAAAGAAAAGAAAACGCGGGGATTTTCTTAAAGGGAATTTATGATATGGATTTGCCTTATAAGTTTATTGTTTCGGGTTCCGGGTCGGTTGAATTAAAAGAAAAGGTGCATGAATCTTTGGCTGGCAGAAAAATGACATTTGAAGTGGAACCAGTTTCTTTTTTTGAATTTTTCAATTATAAAACCGATTATAAGTACGAAAACAATTTAGAAAAATATTTTTTAGTTGAAAAAGATAAGTCGTTTAGTTTTTTGAATGAATATTTGAATTTTGGTGGGTATCCGAGAGTCATACTTGCAGAAACTCTTGAAGAAAAAAAACGAGAATTGGACGAAATATTTAGAAGCTATATTGAAAAAGACATCGCCATGCTTCTTAAGGTTGAAAAAACAGATGCATTTTCTTCGCTTATTAAAATATTGGCATCTCAAATTGGCGGAATCCTTAATTACACAGAGATCGCCAACACGCTTGGGATTTCTTTGCCTACTGTTAAAAATTATATTGATTATTTGGAAAAAACTTATATTGTCAGAAGAATATCACCTTTTTTCAGGAACACAAGAAAAGAAATATCAAAATCACCCATTGTATACTTTCTTGATTTAGGCCTTAGAAATTATGCTTTAGGGGCGTTGGGAAACTTAACGCGCCCGGATGATTTTGGATTTTTGTTTCAAAATCTTACTTTTAACACATTATTTAGTCATTTTAAATTTTTAAATCCAAGAATAAACTTTTGGCGCACAACCGATAAAACTGAAGTTGATTTTGTAATTAATTATACAGAAAGAATTGTGCCAATTGAGGTAAAATATAAAGAATTTTCAACTCCTGTTATTGCGCGGTCTTTGAGGAGTTTTATTGAAAAATATAATCCTGATAGGGCTTTAATTATAACCAAAGATTTTAGTTATAATATTAACATCAACAAAACAGCTGTCGAATTTATGCCGTTTTGGCTATTTGCGATAAATCTAAAGAACAAAAAATTATAAAAAAGCTACTCCCACTTTTGCCAAATTTTGTTATTGCTAAAAGGTGTTGCGGGGGGGGGGTAAGAACTCACAGGTTAAGATATTTGGCGTAGTCGTCACATCGGAAGTGGTGCTTCAGCATCTCTTCCGATGTGGTACCTCGGTTCGTCATTAACGCTAACCAACACCACTTCCGATGAAGTGCCTTAAGCACCACATCGGATGTGGACGCGACGATTCGAGGAGGTTGAAAAAAGGTCGGGATAGTTGTTGGCTTGAATGTGGCTACCCGTGTATCTCGTGTCGTTGTAAGCTTTGAATATGAAAAAGGAACGGATCTTACTCCTCGATGCCAACGCGCTTATTCATCGTGCTTATCATGCTTTACCGCCCTTGACTTCATCTGACGGGGCACCGGTTGGGGCTTTGTATGGTCTTTGCTTAACACTGATGAATGTCCTCAAAACATTCAAACCAACGCACATCGTGGCGGCTTTTGATCGACCGGAAAAGACTTTTCGGCACGAGGAATTTAAGGAATATAAAGGTACTAGAAAAAAGGCGGAACCGGAATTGATTGAACAAATTATCAGAGCCCGCGAAGTATTTATGGCTTTTGGTGTACCGGTGATTGAACTTGCCGGCTACGAAGCGGATGACATTATTGGCACACTTTCCGTAAAAGCGACGAAAGAAAAAATAGAAGCGATTATTGTTACCGGCGATCAAGATTCGATGCAGTTGGTCGATGAGAATGTAAAGGTGTTCATGCTGAAGCGGGGGATCAAAGATACAGTGACGATGGGAGTTTCGGATGTAATTGAGAAATACGGTCTGACGCCGGAACAAATTGTGGACTACAAGGCTTTGCGTGGCGATCCATCGGATAATATTCCCGGTGTGCCCGGCATTGGGGAAAAAACCGCCACCCAACTATTGCAAAAATATGAAACACTTGAAGGTGTTTATTCACACCTCGAAGAATTGCCGGAAAAACTGCGGGCAAAACTGAATGAAGGTAAAGAAAAAGGGCAGATGAGCAAGAGGTTGGCGCAAATTCATCTTTCTGTTCCACTCAAAGAAAACATTGTGGATTTGCTTTGGCAGAATTATTCGCGCGAGCAAGCGGTGGAATTATTGCGCAATTTGGGTTTTTCATCGCTTCTCACGAAAATTCCGGAAGCGGATACGGAAACAATTAAAGAAACGAAAAAGAGCCAAGGGTCTCTTTTGGGTACGGTAAAAGATCCACGGGCAAGCAGGCGAACGTCAGGGTACGAATTGGTAACCACGGAAAAACGCGCTCGCGAAGTGGTGGTATTGCTTAAAAAAAGCAAAGAATTCGTCGTGGATACCGAAACGGATAGTTTGGAGGCACGCACGGCGCCACTTTGCGGAATTTCTTTGGCAATTGAAGAGGGGAAGGCTTGGTATGTAACGAAAGAGTTGGTTCCATTTTTTAAAGACGTTTTGGAAGACGAAAAAATCGGCAAAATGGGCCACAATCTTAAATATGATGTTGAGGTTTTGTTGTTTGCGGGAATTAAGGTTTCGCCGATAGCTTTTGATAGTATGTTGGCGTCATATTGTTTATCTGCCAACACACGCAATCACGGCTTGGATAATTTGGCTTTCACTTTACTTGGTCACGAGATGATACCCATTGAGGCATTGATCGGTCGAAATGGCCGCCCCGCAAGGCGAGCCTCGCCCAGATGGGCGGGCCCAAACCAAAAAGTGATGTCAGAAATTGATTTGGCGGATGTGGCGGAATATTCTTGCGAGGACGCGGATTATACTTTGCGTTTAATTAATCTGTTGCGATCAAGACTGAAAGAGGTTGAAGGACCAAAGCGCGTGTTTGAAGAAATTGAAATGCCACTTGTGCCGGTCTTGGTGGAAATGGAAACGGCCGGAATAAAGATAGATGTAAAAATATTGAAAGAATTGTCGACCAAGCTGGGACGACGCGTTAAAATTTTGGAAAAACAAATTTGCGAACTGGCTGGCGAGGATTTTAATGTCAACTCTCCCGCTCAATTGCAAGATATTTTGTTTAAAAAACTGCAGTTACCGACGGTGGGTATTGGTCGCATTCAAAGTGGTCTTTCTACTGCCGCCGATGAACTAGAAAAACTGGTTGATAAGCATCCGATTATTGCCAAGATTCAGGAATACCGTGAACTCGCCAAACTTAAAAATACCTATTTGGACACGTTGCCGAAACTGCTCGATAAAGAAACGGGACGCCTACACACCAGTTATAACCAAATTGGTACAACTACGGGACGGTTGAGCAGTTCTGATCCCAATCTGCAAAATATTCCCATTCGCACGGAAATTGGCGCGGAGATTCGCAAAGCATTTGTGGCGGAGCGGGGAAAATTATTGGTAGCGGCGGATTATTCGCAAGTGGAATTACGCATCGCGGCGCACGTGGCGCGCGACAAGGTAATGCAACAGGTGTTTAAAGACGGCAAAGATATTCACACCGAAACGGCATCATTTGCGTTAAGAATTCCGAAAGAACAAATCACAAGAAAACAAAGAAGTCAGGCAAAAGAGTTAAATTTCGGTGTTTTATATGGCATGGGCGCTTCTTCTTTTGCGCGGGCGTCGGGTGTGTCTCTTGGTGAGGCGCAAGCATTTATTGCAGAGTACATGCGCACTTATCGTGGGATCGCGGAATATATGCAGGAAGCGAAAGCGTTGGCCTCTTCGCAAGGTTTCGTAGAAACTATTTATGGCAGACGCAGTTATCTTCCCGATATTAATTCCGGTAATTCCATGATTCGTAGTGCGGCGGAACGTGCATCAATTAATCACCCGATCCAAGGTTCAGAAGGGGATATTATTAAAAGGGCGATGGTGGCTGTTCAGGAAAAGATTGATGAAGGCCAGGGTGTGTTTAACGGATCAAAAATGCTTTTGCAAGTCCACGATGAATTAATTTTTGAAGTGCCAAAAGAAAACGCTGAGAAATTTGCCAAGGAAATAAAGCCGTTACTTGAGAATTTGGAAAAACTTGCAGTGCCACTAACGGTTGATCTAAAAATCGGCAAAAACTGGGGAGAGATGGCGTGAGGGGACAGCGGGTAGTGTGTAGGTTCCTATAAACATCCTCTTTATTCCTATCTTTTGTCGTACCAAGATTTGTATATTGTATTTGGTATATAGTATATGGACTTAAGAACCATATATTTCACCCGAAACTAGAGTGAAATACGTAGTATATTCGTTCACCGTAGGGGCAATTCCCTCCGTCGCCAAGGCTATGGTGGGCAAACATGAATTGCCCCTACGGTTTACCGAAACAAAATATAATTGCGATGGAAAACAAATTTAGAACGAAGTAAATAAATCCATATACTATATACTAAATACCATATACAAATCTAAATACCGATTAATTATAGTCATACAGGTATTAGTTGTAGAAAAATACCCCCCCCCGGTGGCTTGACAGGATAATCTTTTTGTTTAACATAGGGGGCGTTATCAGTTCCGCTGTTCTCCCGCCCCCGTTTTTCTGCATCCCCCATGGTGCACAAGGAGGTCCAAATGCTGGTTCTTTCCCGAAAAAAGAACGAAAGTATCGTTATCAACAACGACATCACAATTGTCGTTGTTGAAATCCGCGGTGATAAGGTGCGCCTCGGCGTGGAAGCGCCGAAGGAAGTGCCGGTACACCGCATGGAGGTTCATCTGGCCATCAAGCGGTCTGAACAGGAAAATCCGGTCGAAACGCCCACGCCGGCCGTCGAAAACTGATTCTCGCCAGTCCTCCGCCCGTTTTGCACATTTTTTTTCCATTCGGAAACCCCCGCTACTTCCACGGCGGGGATTTTTTTAAAACCCCAAATCCCAAAACCCAATGACCAACAAAACCCTAAAGTTCTAAATCCTAAAATGTCGACGTTTTGGTCATTTTGATTTGGGGTTTTGTTGGGATTTGGAATTTGGTCATTGGGATTTTTGATGCTTTATTTTTTAACCCAGTTTGATATTATCAGCCAATGCCCGAACTCCCCGAAGTCACCACCATTGTTAGTGACCTTAATAAATTCGCACGCGGTAAGAAAATTATTGCAATAAAAGGCGATACGTCAAAATTGATTCAACCCTATTCTTTCGCCGAATTCAAGAAGAAGGTTGGGGGGCGGTCTTTTGTTGGTTTTAAGCGACGGGGAAAATATGTATTAGGATATCTTTCCGAAAAAAAGATTAAGAAAATGGATCTTGAAGATTCGATTGACGAGGTATTAAAAATTTCAAATTTCAAATTTCAAATTCTCGTGTTGCATATGCGCATGACGGGGCATCTTTTGTTTAGAAATGAAAAGAAAGAGGGTAAAATTGCAAAAGAATATTTCTCTGACCGACGCAACCAATACATCCGTTTTAGTATTATCTTTTCCGACAAGACGCATCTTGATTTTTCCGATCTGCGAAAATTCGGAACATTACACCTTTTTGAGGGTGACGAAATCGGTAAATGTAAAGGAATAGCTACTTTGGGACCTGATGCGTTGGAACATCCATGGAAGCCAGTTGAGTTGCAAGAATTGTTGAAAAGGAAAAATGTCGCTCTTAAACAAGTTTTACTCGATCAAACGGTCATCGCCGGCATCGGCAACATTTATGCCGATGAGATTTTGTGGACGGCAAAACTGCATCCGCTTCGAAAAACAAACACTGTTTCGGTCGAAGAAAGTGAAAAGATTATTCTGGCAATGAAAAAAGTGCTTAAATCAGCGGTAAAACACCGTGGTAGTTCAGTAGACGATTATCGCGACGTTTCCGGAAAAGCGGGAGATTACAGCAAATTTCACAGGGTTTACCAGCGCAAAAATTTGCCGTGCTTCCGTTGTGGCGAAAAAATCGTTAGAATAAAGGTTAACGGACGGGGTACATGTTTTTGCCCGGTCTGCCAGAAACAAAAAACACTCACTCTTCAATAAAAGATTATGGCGATGGACATACGGCCGAATCCGCTTAGAGATAGTTTTTCAAAAAATGATTCTTCGCCGGCGGGGCCAAATGAAAATAAAATACGGTTGATAATTTTCGCGGTTGTCATTGTTTTTATCATTATCATTGGCGGAGCTTGGTATGTTCTTGGCGCGCCGGGCGCGTCGGAAGGTGTGAAGCGCTCAATCGGGAAATTGCCCACAGCGGGAAACAGGAATATGCGTCAAACGCAACAAGGTAATGGTTTGTCGTTTCAATCGCAAACACCGGTTCCTGCTAGCAATCAAAGCCCGCTTTCCGGTCTAATTTGCCCGAATGCCAATCGTCGTCCAATCGCCGTTATGATTGGTTCTGATCCAATCAATCGTCCGGATTCCGGTTTTTCTCTGGCGGACGCGGTGGTGGAAATGCCGGCGCTTACCAGTAATGTCACGCGTTTAATGGCGGTGTTTCAATGTAACGAACCAAAAGAGATCGGTTCGGTGAGAAGTGCGCGTCACGACTTTTTATTTCTTGCCAAAGGAATGGACGCGGTGATTACACACTGGGGTGGTTCTTACTGGGCGTTGAATATGATAAAAAACGAGAGCCATGTTTACGATTCAATTAGTGCTTTGGGTACGGGTAATGGCGCGTTTTTCCGTGTTTCGCGTTATCAGCCGCCTTACAACGGTTACACGTCATATGCCAATGTTTGGGATGCTTTGATTAAAGCGGGTTATCACACGACCGATCGTGCGCCGGCCTACCCGCACACGGATGATACGGCAGTGGCGCAACGTGGCACGGGAGGAACACTGGATATTGGTTGGCCGGGCAGTATGCGTACGCGCTATGTTTATAATCCGACCAATAACACCTACGAACGTTTCTGGGGTGGCGTGAAACATGTTGACGGCATTAATAATCAACAAGTTGAACCGAAGGTTTTGGCCGTTGTCTACACACAACAGCGTTTGGCGAATGGTCCCGGCGGTTATAATGATGTGGATATTGAAAATCGGCCGGGGCTTGATCAAAGTCAGCAAAAGGCAGAAATATATCAGAATGGCCAAGTTATTCCGGCGACATGGTCAAAGAGCATCATTGATAAACAAGATCCTTTACATTTCAAAGACGCTTCGGGAAATGAAATTCCATTTGTAAGAGGACAACTTTGGATTAGTGTTGTGGATCAAGACACGCAAGTGCGCTGGACACCGGGAGTGGCGGCACCGGCGGAGTTGAGCACAGGTACCACGCCGGCAAATTTGGGAGGATAAATTCATAGCATTAAAGAATAAATAAAACAAAGCATCCCCGCGCAAGCGGGGATCTTGTTATTTTGCAATCGAATTTTCAATTATCAATTCCCAATTTTCAATTAATTATCAATGACTCAATTATCAATTACGTCGTCTTTTGATAATTTAAAAATTGATCATTAATTGATAATTGGTCATTGAAAATTGATAATTCACCAGCTTTATTGCTCTGTATGCCATTTACGTTATGATGATTCCACTATGAATTTGTATGTTTTCGCCGGTGAGGACACCTTCCGCTCCCGCGAGGCTTATTTAAAGGCACGTGAGGAAGCAAGGATAAAGAGTGGGCTGGTTATTTTACGTGATGAACAATTAACGGAAGAAACGTTGAGTAATGCGTTGGCCGGTCAAACGCTTTTTGGAACATCGCCTTCACTGGCAGTTGAAGGATTGGCGCGTTTTACGGGTGATCGTGCCGATAATATTTTAGGTATTTTAGAAACCGCGCCTATCTCGATAGAAATGTATATTTGGGAGGGGGCGAAACCCGATGTGCGTTTAAAAATCTGGGGCTACTTAAGGAAACACGCCACGGCATTTAATTTATTCGCGCCACTGATGCCGCAGGAAATACGGAAAATTGCTATTGATAAAATTCAGGAAAGGGGCGGTAAAATTGTCGATGCGGGGTTGCAATTATTAGTACAAGCCTGCGGAACAAACTTGTGGCAGTTGCAAAACGAAATCGACAAGCTTTTGCTTTATGCGTCAAATCGCGAAATTACTCGCGCTGATGTTTTGGCAATCACACCGGTGGAAACGGAAATTAATGTTTTTAGTGTGGTGCGCGCATTGAGTATTGGTGACGGACGCAACGCGATAAAAAATTTGGTGCAGAGTCGTAATCAAGGGGAAGACCCGCGTTTTATTTTGTCACAGGCAGTTCGTGAGGTGCGAGCGCTATTGGCAATTCGTGATCTGCTGGACCGACACCAAAGAGTAAACTCCACCCAATTGGCGGTGCAAGTTGGTGTGCGAGATTTTGTGGTTGAGGGTTTGGTTGGTCCCGCTCAAAAAACAACAACGGTAAAGTTGCGTCGGCTTTTCGATCAGTTAGTGGTTTCGCTCTACGCCCTCAACAGTGGGCGGGCGGAAGCAGATGACGTGCTGGATAGTATTGCACTGCAGTCGATTAGTCAGCAGTAAATAATTTGCTTCACGATAAAACTTTGGCATTGTGGTTTTGTTGACCTTTTAAATCCCAAAACCCAAATCCCAATGACCAACAAAACCGAAAAAAATAAAAATGACCAAACGGCGATTTTGGGATTTTAATAATTAGGATTTTGTTGGGGTTTGGGATTTGGTCATTGGGGTTTAAGAGAGCTGATCATCAAAACACCCACTCGCGTAGGTGTTGTCTGTTCTATGAAGTAGTTACTACTTAATCTTATTCAGCGCTTTCACAAACCGTGACTTGCTACGAGAGGCGTTGTTTTTGTGAACAACGTTTAACTTCGCAGATTTATCGAGCGTCTTTTGTAATTCTTTAACTAGCTTTTCGGCGTCGGTTTTGTTCTTGTCTTTTAAAGCCTTGTGGAATTTTCGTTCCAGATTGGCAAGGAGAGAACGCCACACGTCATTTTGTGCTTTTTTCTTCGCGCTTACGCGCATATATTTTTTCGCTGATTCAACATTTGGCATGAGGGCATACTACAGACACTTTATATTTCGGTCAAGGCTTGGTGATGGGTTAAGGTCGGACTGCCGAGCGGTCCGACCTTGATTGGTCGCATCACGTCGTCGGCCAATGAGGGGCGGACCCCTTGAGGAGTCCGCCCCTACGTCCAAGTCTGGGTTCGATCCCTTCGGAAGTGATTGCCTTGACTATTTTATTTGAAATAATCGTGACTCATTTATTTCCTCCAGTATCACCGCGTCATTTAATTTAAACTCACCGATACTCGTACGTTCAAGTTTTGAAAGATATGCACCGGTTTTCAATGTCTGTCCAATATCACGGGCGAGAGAGCGGATATATGTTCCCGAGCTGACACCGGTTTCGATGTTGATTAACGGATATTCATACGAAATAAGTTTGATATCGTAAATCGTAATTGTTCGCGGTTTTAATTCTACCGTTTCGCCTTGACGTGCTTTTTTATAAGCACATTGGCCATTGATTTTGATTGCCGAAAATTGCGGCGGAACTTGTTGTTGTTCACCTATAAATTTTTTGATAGTCATTGTGATTTCCTCGTTCGTCGGTATTCGTAATTCATCATTCATCATTTGTAATTCGTTAATCACGCCCTCCCTATCATCCGTCGTGCTTGTTGCGCTTAAGGTGATTTCCGCGGTGTATGTTTTCGGCAGGCCAATAATGTTTCCTAATTTCTTTGTTGCACTACCAACACCCAAAATAAGCAGGCCTGTCGCCATTGGGTCCAGTGTTCCGGCGTGGCCTATTTTTTTGATCTTTAACATTCGACGCGCAACCGCCACCACGTCGTGGGAAGTAAATCCGCCGGGTTTATCAACCAAGAGGAAACCGTTCATTGAGTTTAGTTTGTCGTCCATAGCATAAGTATGTTGTATATGAGTTTTTAGTAAATACATGGTATAAACAATGGTATGATGAGAGTCTTGGTTACAGGCGCAGATGGTTTTGTTGGTCACCACATGGTGACACTACTTAAGCAAAAAGGAATCGAAACTATCGGTACGGCATTAGACGCAAAAGCGGCGAGCGACTTGGTTGTACCTGTTCGGCCCTTGAACATTACAAAAACGGAAGAGGTGGCCAGTCTCATTAAACATATTGAGCCGACGCACATTATTCATTTGGCAGGGGTTAGCTCGGTAATGCAATCTTTTTTCGATCCCAATCAGGCGGATGATGTGAACGTGAAAGGCACGGAAAATATTTTGGCGTCCGGCGCGATGTTAAAAAATCCGCCTCTGACTTTGCTGATCGGCTCCAGTGATGAATACGGTATGAATGACGGCAATCCGATTCGCGAGGGTCTTTTGGGCGCTTTGAATCCACTTTCTCCTTATGCGCAAAGCAAAAAAGCGGTGGAAGTGATGGTAGAGAATAACGCGACCTATTTGAAACACTCTATTCGCACGCGTTCGTTTCCGCACATCGGTCCCGGCCAGCAAGGGCAATTTTTTGTTCCGGAGGTGGCAACACAAATCGTGCGCATTGAACGCGGACAACAACGTCCGGTGATTGGGATCGGTAATCTTTCCGCGGTGCGTGATTTTACAGATGTTCGCGATGTGGTGCGCGCCTATTATCTTTTGTTGGAAAAAGGTGTTGTAGGTGAAGTTTATAATGTTTGTTCCGGTACAGCGATGTCAATTGAAGAGTTATTGCGCAAAATGATTGCCTTGTCGAAATTTCCGGTGAAGTTTGAACATGATCCGGAAAAAGAAAGACCAATTGATATCCCTGTTTTGAAAGGTGATGGTTCTAAGTTAAAAGAAGTGACCGGCTGGGTGCCGGAAATTCCACTCGACAAAACTCTAAAAGATATTATTGAGTATTTTCGCAGTCGGGGCACATAGATTTATGGGCGAAGAAGTACGGCCGGGAAAATATCAGCACTATAAGGGCTTGGTAATAAATAAACACTCCATCTTATGTTCACTCCATCCTCAACTACAACCACTTCTCAATCAAAAATCTTTCAACGTACGTTTAGTACGTCTCAAGATTTTGTTCAATCAAAGCGGCCATATTTGAGGCGTATTGAACAGAATATGGAGCGTTTATTTATTACCAAGCCCTAAGGAAATTTCTATGAAGTAATTGGGCTCGCGCGTCACAGTGAAACTCTTGAAGAGTTAGTTGTTTATCGAGCATTGTATGATTCAGAAGAATTTGGTAAAAATTCCATCTGGGTGCGTCCCAAAAGGATGTTTTTGGAGATGGTGGTTGTCGATGGAAAAGAAGTGCAGAGATTTACGCTCGTAGAATAAAAAAGCGCGTCCTTGCGAGGCCACCTATGAGGCGGCCGAAGCAATCTCACGTTGTAATTTTTGGGGATTGCCGCGCCTCGCGCATTTTAAAAAATGCGCGATGGCTCCAGCCGTCACCAAGGTTATGGCCGGCAGGCGCAATGACTGCGGTCACTTTTTCCGCCAGCGTTTGGAACGCGGTTTTTCGCCCTTTAGTTTTTTGATTGTGTCGCGGAGTTTTGCTGCTTCTTCGAAATCCAAATTGGCGGCGGCTAAATGCATTTTGGAAGTCAATTCCTTTAATATGTGTGGCACTTCTTCCGGCGCAACATGTAACTCGCGCGCGACCACATTCGCTTGGTCTTCTTTTTTGCCAGCTAATCGGTCGTCACGTACGGATTTAATAATTGTTGTTGGCGTAATGCCGTGTTTTTTGTTGTAAGCCACTTGAATGGTGCGACGACGATCCGTTTCGTCAATGGCGCGTTGCATCGAGCCGGTAATTTTATCGGCATACATCACCACTTTTCCGTTAGCATGGCGGGCAGCGCGTCCCATCACTTGAATAAGCGCGTGATCACTGCGTAAAAATCCTTCTTTATCGGCATCTAAAATAGCGACCAACGAAACTTCCGGCAAATCCAAGCCTTCACGCAAAAGATTGATGCCAACCAACACGTCGTAAACACCTAAGCGTAAATCACGCAGAATATCCACGCGTTCCAAAGTATCCACGTCGGAATGTAGATATTGCACTTTGATATTGAGATCTTGGAGGTAAGTCGTTAAATCCTCCGCCATTCGTTTCGTTAGTGTGGTCACCAAAACACGTTCGTGTTTTTTAATGCGCTCCTGAATTTGTTCCATTAAGTGGTCGATCTGATTTTCTGTGGGATGAATTTCAATTTGCGGGTCGATGAGACCGGTGGGGCGGACAATGAGTTCAATTATTTTGTCACTTTTGTTTCTTTCTTCCGGCCCGGGCGTGGCGGAAACATAAACCGTTTGGCCGAGACGTTTTTCAAATTCGTCGTAACGCAGTGGGCGATTATCCAAAGCGGAAGGGAGGCGAAAACCGTGGGCGACCAAAGTTTCTTTGCGGGCTTGGTCACCGGAACTCATTCCCCGTACTTGCGACAAAGTAATGTGCGATTCATCAACAAAACCTAAGAAATCTTTTGGGAAAAAATCCAACAACACACCCGGCGGGGTGCCCGGTTTACGTTGATCGATATGGCGGGAATAATTTTCGATGCCGGAAACATAACCGATTGTTTCAATCATTTCCAAGTCGTAGTTCACACGTTGTTCCAAACGTTGCGCTTCCACAATTTTTCCGCGTTCGCGCAGTTCGGTTAAACGTTCTTCCAGTTCTTTCCTAATTTCTACCAGGGCTGTTTTTTGTCTCTCGCGTTCGGCCAAATAAAGTTTCGCCGGATAAACAGTGGCTTCATCCATAATTTGCAAAATTTCACCGGTCAAGGGATCCATGCGTTTTATTTTTTCAATTTTGTCGCCGTTGAAACTTACGCGCAAAACCATGTCATCACTGACGGGGTGAATATCAACCGTGTCGCCTTGTACCCGGAAAGTTCCCCGTTTGAAATCAATATCGTTTCGTTCGTAAAGGGTGTGCGTGAGTTTTAACAATAGATCGTTACGCCGAATTTCTTGTCCCACTTTAAAATTCGCCGCTTCCTTGATGTATTCTTCCGGACTGCCGAGACCGTAGATACAAGAAACGGACGCGACAATAATCACATCGCGACGGGTGAGGAGGGCTTGGGTGGCGGCGTGGCGGAGACGATCAATTTCATCGTTAATGTCCGCGTCTTTTTGAATGTAGGTGTCGGTGCGGGCAACGTAGGCCTCCGGTTGGTAGTAGTCGTAGTACGAAACAAAATAATGTACCGCATTTTCCGGAAAGAATTCTTGGAACTCGCTGGCCAACTGCGCGGCCAAAGTTTTGTTGTGCGACAAAACCAGGGCCGGGCGCTGCAATTTATTAATCACATTGGCCATCACATAAGTTTTTCCACTGCCGGTTACACCCAAAAGTGTTTGGTATTTCAAACCGTCTTGCAGTCCTTTGGTTAGTTGTTCAATAGCGCGCGGTTGATCCCCAGCCGGAGGAAACGGGGAATGGAGTTTGAATAGCGATGTTTCTCTCCCTGACAAGAGCTTGTCCCCGACCTGATCGGGGAGAGGGTGAGGGTGGGTTTCGTTAGTAGTCTTCTTCTTCATCCAACAAAGCTTACTCGCCAAAATTATCATTGACAAGGAATAAAAACGGTGGTTATATGATGCATTGTTCTGTAAAATCCATAACGCTTCGGGCCTAAGAGTTTCAGAAATTGTTTTCAACCCCTCATGGAGTACGCTAATGATCAGCGAACAAGAACCTGTTGATTTCGGCGAAATCTTAAGAATCGCGAGAAAGAGATTGAGCAAAAACGCTGCACAGATGGCTGATGAACTAGGTGTGAAGGCTTCGACGGTCTCGCGTTGGGAAACGAATAAGTGCATATTCCCCGTAGAGAAATTCGAAGCAGTTTCCCAAGCTTACGTCCTAGACGCCACTGAAAAAGGCATAATCTCTCAGTTCTTACGAAACCCAACAAACAAACTCCTTTCTAAAAGCCATCCAAAAGTCGCGGGTTCAGAAAGGATGTCATTGGGCGCCAAAATATTTATCTGCTGGGTTGAATTACCAAAAGCAGAAAGGCAAAAATGGCTCAAAGTCATGCAGGCTTATGAGGCATCAGGCGTCGAATAACCAAACCCCAAAGGCGCTGTCCTCATTGCGGATCCAGAGTTGTTTTCTGTTGAGGATGGGGTTTGGGAGCCCGAAAAGGAAGCAGTTCTTGTTTGGAAAAAGTAGAAATTAGATTGAGACCCCCCCGTGCGGTTTTCCGCCCGGGTTTTTTTGCGCGGGTGCAAAAACAACCCTGAGCCTGTCGAAGGGTTTAGAGCTTCTTGTTTCGATCAATCGAAACGCAAACCTGCATCCACTCCAGGAGCGGAGCAAGGTTGCTCCGCTCCTGGAGTGGAACTGGTCGTTCTGAAAATAAAGTTAGCGAAATCAGTGACCGACCCCGGCGTGCGGGGACGGTCCCTGATTTGTCGGATGCACCATTGACTTTTGTCTGTTTTGGGGGTAGGTTGGACGTAAGAAGCAACCGAAAACTTCCTGAAAGGGTTGTGGCCGAAAGGTCTAGGTTGCTTTTTAAATTTCCTTAATAATTCCCTTGCCACACGCTTTGTCAAAAAGCGGTTTCATTGTTTTGTCTTTTTCTGTTCCGTCTCGTACAAAACCCGCTATTGCGTCCGCTAAACGGATAAATTCCTCTGATTCGTCTCTTGCGCCGCGTGTCAATTTTGTTTTGACTCGAAGTTTTCGAAGACCTGCTGCAAACCGCTGTCTTTCATTTTTGCTCAAACCATCGACATAAACTGTGGCAAGATACTCTTCATCGCCAAAATCCAGAATTGCTTTTGCAGTAGAGAGAATTGTTAAATCTACGTATTCACGCGAATTGAAATAATATGAGAAATATATTTTTCCCAAAAACTTCTTTTCCTTAAGAATTCGGTTGATGTATTGAACGCGTCGGTCACTGGTGGTTTTTGTCCACTTTTTTGTTTTTCTTGAACTTTTTTCGATATCGCGAAGTAATTCGCGCAATTCCTCTCTTTTTTCAGAAACTACGACGATGGCAACGAAAAATATGTTGCCAAGCGTATCTTGTCCAGATTCGTCCACATAAACATCGAATTTATTAAGAAGGGGCATACTGAAATAATATATCATCGAAGACTGATTGGGCGAGGGCGGGGCGGATTTTATTAGTTTTTGACAACATATTTAAATAGTGCAAGGCTGAGGCGTTGTTCTTTGTCTGAACATTCACAAGAGTAAAGGGGAACATTGTGGTCGATCTAGTATTTCCTCCGCCCGCCAAATGGTGGTGTGGCATGGCTGATTTCGATTTCTCCCAGGCGTTGAAGGGGCATGAGGCAGTCTTCCGAAAGACTTTCGATCGTGGCGGGCGCCACAAAGCATTTTGTTGGACCCACACGCTGGCCGTGGGTACGTCAAAGTATTTGCCACACGGGTATTATTGTGGCCAAGCGTGTTTTGTCGAGCGTGCTTGGAAAACCTGGGGTAATTTCCGTTTAGCGTGTTTTTGGACTGGGGAAAAGACGGCCAAAAATGTCTATTATGGAATCGTACCTGAAAGTTTTGTTCTCATCCCGTCAATGCATTACTTGAGACGAGTAGTAACCAGTCTCGCTGAAAGGCTTGAGTTTAAAATCGTGCGGGGTGGCGCAGATTTTTTAGAGGCAAAACAAGTTCGAATAAAGGTGGAGAAAGATAGATTTCACTTGGGCTTTGGTTGGAAACGTTACACAAAAGTTTTTCAAGATGGTCTAAGGGAATTAGAGGTAACTGCGCAGGAAGCAATGCACACCGGTTACCACTTGAGTATTTTTCGTAGTCACAATATTCTTCGCAAGTAGAAGTCATCCGCGTCATCGAGACGCGGTTTTTTTATTTTTCTCATCAGAGAAAAATAATCCCCCATAGCTCATCAGCGCGCGCGGGTGTTTATTAGGAGTCTCCATAAAAGGAAACACCCAATAAACACGAATCGTTCCCACGTGGGTGACGAAAAATTTATTTGCTTAAAATATAAAAGTGGCATAAAACAATATTGTTATTGATCTTTTTTTCTCATTCGAAGAGAGGTTCACAGATGTGTGACGAAAATAATGAACTCGTTGATCTTGTCCGTTCGATTGCTTCTCCGACCTTGTCACACGAGGCGATCGTGGCTTTGCGTGAATCGGGTATGCTCGATCAACTTTTATTAGCAGCCAAAAGGAGTCCAGGACGGTTGTCTTTACCACTCGTTCAGCATGAGTTAAGGACGGTGCTGGGGTTTCGTCCAGTAATTGACTGTGACGCGATGTTGGAATTTGAGGGTTACGAATATCGTAAGGATGATCAGCCCTTGAACAGAATTCGCCACAAGATTTTTTGGGACCCGTTCGCGTTTAGCCGTTACGTTTTTTCCAGCGTGAAGCTTTGCGACAAGGTGGCCGAAATTCAGGATCTGGTACCGGCGCATGTGTTGCGATTTCTAGTTGATAATCCCGACCAGATGCCGGAGGAGTATGCATTCTCTGATTTGTTTTTCTGGACGCCGTTGCGAAGTCTGCTGGAAGGGGAACTGTATGTACCCGGTTTGCAACAAGGGAAGTTGTGCTTCCAAAAGATTGTGGACGCGCAAGGTGCGGTCTTGGTGCCTGCTCGAGCCAGCGATTTGATAGTGGCGTATTAGTTTCCCGTGCGGTTTTCTGCCCGGGATTTTTTTATTCGAGAAATTTGTACGCGCAATTTGTATCGATATGTCGATACAAAAGAACACTGATTGTTTGTTTTTACTGATTTTTAAAAATCCAACCTTGCTCTTGTATCGATATATCGATACACAAACAGGCAAAGGCGATATATTTTTTTGCGTTAATTAAATCATGTTGCGCCTGTATCGATATATCGATACACAGATGTTTGTATTGTTGTAAACGAGTTGCTCTTGTATCGATATGTCGATACAATTGAGGCATGGCAAAAGTAAAAACGCAAAAATTTACAGCGGAAGAAAAAGAAAAGTTTGTGAAAAATCTTGGTGCGACAATTCTGAAATATGATAAACCAGATAAAATGGAAAAGTTTTTGCGTGATTTTCTTACGCCAAGTGAAATTATTATGTTGGCAAGAAGAATCCAAATTGCCGATGGCCTTATAAAAGGAAAAGGGTACCGCGAATTGCACGAAAAATACGGGATTGGAATGAGTACAGTTCAGCTGGTTGATAAGTGGTTGAGGGTGACAGTTGAAGATTACAAATACGCGCCACCTGGAAAACGCGACAAGAAGCAGAAGAAAACACGTGGCTATTCAAGACGTAGCGGTATCCAGCTTTTTCTTTCTTATTCAACTGGTCCCAATCCGTATTTTATTTGGCAAAGCTAATTTGTATCGACATATCGATACAAGTCACCGTGTTGGTTGATATTTTTATGTATCGACATATCGATACATCATTGCGTGATGCGGTTGAGTGAATTTTTTTAAACTAAAACTTGTTGACACAATATTATAATAATGCTTAAATGAACCGTTGTTCTTTGTCATTTTTGCCAAGCGTTTGGCTGGACTTTGAACAACATTAACGTCTTTTTCGTCGGTCGTACGTCGAGCCGGGCCCTGCAAGCGAGGGTTTTTCTCTGACCAGACCGCGAACGGGAGGTGTGTGATGGGACATGCGAACGCGGGAACAGATTTTACGATTGATCAAGTCATGGCTATTCGGGAGATGGAGAGAAAGTTAGCGCGACAAGGATTTCGCGGTGCTCGAAAAGAGGTTCAAGATGCTTTCGAAGTGTTGCATTACCGTATTAAGGCGTTGAAAAAACACCGCTTGGTGGATTGTTCTAAGGGGGCGTCTATCCCTGATGGATGTTTGATTCTTGAAGAAGATCAGTTACCGGGAAGAAAGAAAGACGAGATGATCCTGAGTGTTCGTTTTATGGAGCTTTGGATTCCGGAAGCCAGGATGCCGGGAATATACAGCAGAGCCGCATTGCTTGAGGAGCTTCAACAAAATGAATCAGCGGTACTTCCGTTGAGCGTTCTCGATCACGATCTTCTTTGGCAGCACGGGATTTTCTACGGGCTCATTCCCGATCAAGGTAGCATCTTATTCTGGGGTACGATCTTTCGCGATGTAAATGGGATTCCAACAGTAAAAGGGTTGTCTCGAAAGCGAGCGGACATTTATCTGCGAGATTTCCCCATCGACAGCTTGCGGAGTACTGTGCCACAGCGCGAATATGTTGCGCTTTATGTCAACGCTCCAATGATTGACACCGGTGTCTGGTAAATAGCGTACGCAGTTTTTCTGCTCCACGGAATCCCGTGGAGTTTTTTTGTTTTCGCGCGCTCGCGAAAACAATCCCCCATAGTCTTGGTGAAGGGGGATGATTTATTTTTTTAAATCAGTGACCGACCCCGGCGTGCGGGGACGGTCCCTGATTTGTTCGCGTATTCCTATTTCATCAATCATCATTCATAATCACCTTATGATCGCCTCTCTCACTGGCACAATTGAACACGTATCAATGGACTCTGTTGTTATGCAGGTGAATGGGATTGGTTATCGTGTTTATACTCTGGCTTCGGTTTTGAGTGTGCTGAAGGTTGGCGAGAAAATTACGATGAAAACATATTTAAGTGTACGGGAAAATGATTTATCGCTTTATGGGTTTCAGAATCCGCGTGAGCTGGCTTTCTTTAAATTGCTTTTGCAGGCGCCGGGGATTGGGCCCAAGACCGCCTTGAACGTGATGGCAATTGCAACGGTCGATACTTTGATTCGCGCTGTCGCTTCCGGTGATGTGACGCTTCTGACAAAAGTTTCCGGAATCGGCAAAAAAACGGCGGAAAGAATTGTGGTTGAATTAAAAACAAAACTGGAAAAAGAACATCCGGAACTTTCAGGGAAGGGGCCGAGTGTTCACTCGGATGTTATATCGGCGCTTTCAAGTTTGGGCTACAGCCCAATTCAGGCGCGGGAAGTGGTGCGGCAGTTGCCGGAAGAATTGAAGGATGCGGAAGCGGGCATTAGAGCGGCGTTGAAGATTTTGGGAAGCAATAAGAAATGAATTTGAAATTTGAAATTTTTAATTTGAAATCAATTTGAAAGGATTAAATTTGAAATATCTAAAACAGCGTTTTCAAATTAAAACATTTAGTTATTTCAAATTGATTAAAAATTTCAAATTTCAAATTAAAAATTGATGAAATAATGAAGATTATTGAAGCTACAATTACAGACAGAGTAAATTGGGACACGTTTGTTTCAGGTCAACAAAGTGGTTCCTTCCTCCAGTCCTGGCTTTGGGGAGATTTTCAAAACGCGGCGGATTTTCGAATAAAACGCTTAATTATTGTTTCGGTGGACGCAATTGGGGCAATTCATGAATTGCCCCTACATGACGAGCGTAATAACTGGCTCGCGGTCTGTTTGTTGGTTGAACGGCGGTTGTCTTTTGGAAGAAGTTATTGGTATGCGCCATGGGGGCCGGTTACCAAAGACGGTCTTAATGATAGTCAGTATAAACTAGTTTTGCAGGCGTTGCGCGCGCATTTCACAACAAACCGAAATGGTAGTGAAATGTTTTTGCGTATCGAACCGCATCTGCACACAAGCGAAGTTGGAAAAATTTTGTTGAGTGAGACGAAATTTAATCCGTTGGAAAAAAGTGTCCAACCGAAAGACACGTTGCTCTTAGATCTCACACAAAGCGAGGATGACTTGCTTCGGCAGATGCACTCCAAGACGCGCTACAACATTCGGATTGCGATCCGGCACGGTGTGACGGTTGCAGAAGAAACCAGCGTCGAGGGATTAAAGGTTTTTTATGCAATGGCGCGCGAGATTGAAAGTAAGGGTGAGTTTCATTATCACAAAGAAAAATATTACATGAAAATGTTGGAAGTTTTAGGAAAAGAACGGGGAGTATCTATAATCGTAGCGCGACACGATGGTGAACCTTTGGCGGCCGGAATTTTTATTAAGTCCGGAAAAACTTTTACCTATGCGCACGGTGCGTCCTATAAAAAGAAGGCGCATGTGATGGCGCCGCATCTTTTACACTGGGAAGCGATTGTGCAGGCAAAGAAGCAGGGTTTTCAAAGTTATGATTTTTTCGGCATCGCGCCAAATGAAAATCCAAAACATTCATGGGCGGGGATTAGCAGGTTCAAGCGCGGATTTGGCGGGGCGGAGCAACACTACTTGGGTGCGTGGGACGCGGTGTTTGATGTAATAGGATATAGAGTGCTTAACAGTGCAAGGGCGCTTAAGAATATCTTTATGGTGAAGAAATAGGATATTGAATTATCAATTTTCAATGATCAATTATCAATTAATTATCAAATTTTAAATTTTCAAATCACGCCAACGTTTTGATAATTTAATCATTGAACATTGATCATTAATTGAAAATTGGGAATTGAAAATTGAAAATTTATCAACCACTGGGTACGATGCAGTCAATACAACAACAAGTTGTTGACGATAAACACCAATAATAATATAAAGATTCATCATGCTTCCCTATAAACTCACCACCTCGAATTTCGTCCGCACCTTGCGTCGGCCTTGGAAAGTGTTTCAGGCGATGATTGCGAATGTGGCTTTTGGTTTTCCTTCCAGAAAATTGTTAATTGTGGGGATTACGGGAACCACCGGTAAAACAACTTCTATTCATTTAACAGGTAAGGCATTGGAATCGGCGGGTTATACGGTTGGTTTAATATCTTCTATTAAGGTGCAAATAGGCACAAAGATTGAAAAGAATGAAAGTGGTTTAACCTCGCTTGGTCCGTGGCAATTGCAAAAACTTTTGTCCCGCATGGTCTCGGCCGGTTGTCACTATGCCGTAATCGAAGTCTCTTCGCATGCCTTGGACCAATTCCGTTTTTGGGGTGTCGATTTTGACGTCGCGGCCATTACTAATTTGTCGCGTGACCATCTGGACTATCATCACACGGTGGAAGATTACGCTATGGCCAAACGCCGTCTGTTTCAGGCGGTGGCTAATCGGCGGGAAAAACGTCTAAAGAATGGGGAATATGTGCCACGCGTTTTGATTGCTTCGCTCGATGACCCTAAAACCGTTGGTTTTTTGAACGAAGACGCGGATTTTCGTTACGGGATGTCGCTTTTGGATTCTAGAATTCCAACTCCACCACGAACCGAGCCGGTTTTACTTTACGCGATACGAGTTTTACCGGATCGCACCACGGCGATGGTTTTGGCGCGTGGGCATAATTGTCTTTTGTATCTCAAACTTGCCGGCGCGTTTAATGTGCGCAACGCATTGTTGGCGGTTGCTGTCGGTGTTTCGCAAAATATTCCCGTTGAAAGAATTTCACGAGAATTATATAGTGTGGAATCAATTCCCGGACGTTTTGAAAAAGTGGCGCTAGGGCAGTCGTTTCAGGTGATCATTGATTACGCCGTGACGGAATCGGCCTTGCAAGCACTTTACAGTGCCATTACAACAATCCGCGCCCGTCGGGTTTTTGCGATTTTTGGCGCTTGTGGAAATAGGGATCGCGGAAAACGCGCGGGGATGGCAAAGATTGTTGCAAAGCACGCGGATGTTACTTTTTTAACCAATGAAGATCCATTCTCGGAAGATCCGGAACAAATTTTTTATGAATTGGAAAAAGGTTTGTTGGAAGGTGGCGCCGTGCGCGTTGATGTTAACAAATTAAATAATATTGCCCCAGGGCAACATGTGTATGTAAAAATTGTCGATCGTCGTGAAGCGATTGCGACGGCGGTGAAAGCCGCGCAAGTGGGTGACTGCATTGTGGCAACAGGGAAGGGTTCGGAAGAAGTGATGCACTTGGGCGACAAAAATATTCCTTGGAACGAGAGACAAATCTTCGAAGAGGAAATTCGCAAGGTACTTAATGTTAGTAAGTAAAAAAGTAGTTCGTCTAGAAACAGATTTGTATATTGTATTTGGTATATAGTATATGAATGTCACGGGGCTTGGTTTTCCCATATACTACATACAATATACTATATACTTTTATCTTCCCTCATACGGATTATCTTTTTGCAATTAAAAGCTCATAATTCATTTTATGTTTTATCTTTTGATCGACACAACAACAAAGACAGTAAAAATTGGTCTTGCTGAAAATGGTGTAGTTTTCGCGTCCGATTCTTGGTTTGCTCTGCAAGAGCTCGCGGAAAATCTGACGGAAAAAATTGAAGCACTTTTAAAAAATAACGGGAAAACTTTACAACAACTGGAAAAAATTCTGGTGCACAGTGGTCCGGGTGGATTTTCTTCGTTACGGATTGGAGTAACCGAAGCCAATGTGTTGGCGTTCGGGCTGGGTGTCCCTGTGTGGGGAATCGAAGGAGAATTTTCAGAGTTAGTGGATATGTTGGGGAAAAGTCGTAGTAATGAAGGGTCAACCGTGTTACCAAAATATAGTCATCCACCGTTGATTGGAGTGCGGAAATAGATTATAATAGGGACATGACTGACGAGATTAAAAACATATCGGCGCAGATAACGCCGTTGCTAAAAAATGCCGGGGTAATTCGGTCGGCGATTTTTGGTTCTCGCGCAACAGGGAATGTTTACAAGGATAGTGATTTGGATTTGTTGGTGGAATTTGGCTCAAAAAAAACTCTCTTGGATTTGTCTTCATTAAAAAGAAATTTGGAAGCGAAACTAAATATGTCGGTGGATTTGCTGACCTTTCGTTCGCTTAATTCTCGATTGCGAAAAAAAGTCGAAAAAGAAGCGGTAGATATATTGTAAGATGGCAAAGGATATACAAATTCTCCTTGGTTATATCTTGGACAGTGTTGAGGAATTGGAAAAACATGTGACTGATTTGAGTCACGAAGATTTTTTGCAATCAACACTTGTACAAGACGCAGTGATGCGTCGGTTGGAAATTATCGGCGAAGCGGTTAATAATCTTCCGGATAAATTAAAAGCAGATAATTCTGAAATTCCATGGCGCGATATAGCGGACATGCGCAATCTGCTGATTCACGAATATTTTGGCGTCGATATTGAGTTAGTCTGGGAAACCGTTCAAAAAGACATTCCACCGCTAAAGAAAAAGATTCAAGAACTGCAAAAATAGGGTAAACAAGCCCTGTGTGTAACTCTGGGGATAACCCTGTGGATTTGTTGTATAGAAGTGGCATTGTGTGATGATTTCTGGAGAATACGGCAGGAAATAGGCCTTCGCTCATTTGTGATATAATGCAACCCATGATTAAGAAACGGGTAATTGTGCGAGCGGTTATTAGTGTTTTTTTTGGCGTTTTGATTGGTTGGAACCTTGTGCGGGAGATTGGTTTGGTTGGGGCCTGGATTGATGGTTTGTTGTTTGGAGCATGGGTCTGGTTTTTTTCAATAGTTCTTTTTGGTCTTTATCCTCCCTCGGTCAAAATCACAGCAAAAAAAATTATCCAACTATCATTAATGGTCGGTATTCCAATTGCTTTATATGTGTTCGTATTGTTTTGGTATTCTCTCGGATCATGGAAATTTGCCATATTAATGGGGGTATTTATTGGTTGCCTAAGCGCAATATTTGGCATCGGTTTTGCCTTTTTAGTTCGTCATGTGCAGATGGATCCAGCACATAAGAAATATTATCTAGAATAATATTTTTTTCTGAAGCTTATATCAACAACGTTTCTGATTGCTCTGGTGGTGGGGGGGGGGCTCAAAGCATCTATTCCCGGGATACTTGTCCACACCTGTTGACAGGATTTCAGGGTTGATTTATAAAGATAGCAGTGTTTCAAGATCTTGGGGTGTCCACTATAGAATCTCGCATAAAATAGCCCGCGAAAATTAAAATATGCGGTGCTGGTGTATCTTTGTTGACGTTTTTCGTTAAATATGATGAACTGTCAGGAAAGATATCCACAATCTGCGGGTTCTTATTTACACCACCAAAATCTTCAAGATTTCCTCTCCCGAGGTTCTCCTAAGTCTTGTACAAAATAATAAGTGGCAAAATCCTCAAAGCAAAAACTAGAAGATCGAAAAGAACACCATAAGAAATGGCAGGTTTCTTCGTCACCAGTAGATTCGGGAAACATGATGTCCCGCAAGTTTTTCACGAAGACCTATGATGTCGCGTCCGCCCCCCAACTGATTGAAACGCAACTCAATTCATATCGTTGGTTTTTGGAAGCGGGTTTGCCGGAACTGTTTGAAGAATTTAATCCAATCGAAGCGCACGCCGGTGCGATGTCTTTGGAATTTTTGGACTACTATTTGGATGAACCGAAACATACGGAAAAAACTTCCAAGGATCGCAACTCTACATTGGAAGCGCCAATTCGCGTGGCGGTGCGTTTGACCAATAAAAAGACCGGTGAAGTAAAAGAACAAGAAGTTTATCTCGGAGAATTTCCGGTGATGACCAATCGCGGTACTTTTATTGTAAATGGTGTCGAACGTGTCGTAGTTTCACAATTAATACGCTCTCCGGGCGTATTTTTTACCTCTAATTTTACGCGCGGTCGTAATTGGTATGGCGCGAAAGTGATCCCAAATCGCGGGGCTTGGTTGGAAATTGAAACCGGCGCGGATGGCGTGTTGTATGTAAAAATTGATCGCCGTCGCAAAGTGGTGGCGACTGCTTTGATGCGCGCGTTTGGTTATGGTGATGATGATTCAATTCGTAATGCTTTAAAAGAAACCGACACCGATCCGGACATGTCGTTTGTGGATGCGTCGTTGGCGAAAGATCCTTCCCACAACGAAGCGGAAGGTTTGAAAGAAGTTTATAAGAAGATTCGTCCGGGTGATTTGGCCACCACTGATAATGCCCGTCAAATGGTGGAAGATATGTTCTTCCGTTTCGACCGTTACGATTTTGGACGTGTCGGTCGTTACAGAATGAATAATCGTTTGGGTTTGAATTTTTCCGAAGCGCAAGAAACTCGCACGCTCCAAAAAGAAGATTTGGTGGCGATCTTGAAAGAAGTGATTCGTTTGAACGTGACGCAAGAAATTGCCGATGATATCGATCATTTGGGCAATCGTCGCGTGCGCGCTGTAGGCGAATTGATTCAAAACAAATTCCGTGTTGGACTCCAGCGCATGAAGCGTATCGCGCAAGACCGTATGAGTACGATGGATCCAAACACCGTTACACCTTCTCAACTGATCAATGCTCGTCCGATTATTGCGGCAATTAAGGAGTTCTTCACGAGCTCGCAGTTGTCACAGTTCATGGATCAAACCAACCCATTGTCCGAATTGGAACATAAGCGTCGTTTGTCCGCGATGGGTCCCGGTGGTTTGGCTCGCGAACGCGCCGGTTTTGAAGTTCGTGACGTCCACTATTCTCACTACGGTCGTATTTGTCCAATTGAAACTCCAGAAGGTCCAAACATTGGTTTGGTCGGTCACATGGCCTCGTTTGCCCGCGTGAATGATTATGGTTTCTTAGAAACCCCGTACCAAAAAGTTTCTCACGTTTTGCCACTCGACAAAGCGGAAGGGGAAGAGGCTTGGGTTGATATTGTTAGCAAAGACGAAAAAGTAATTATCCCAGGGAGGACGAAAATTACCGCCGTCCATATCAAAGCTTTGGAAACGGCAGGAATGACTGATGTTCGCGTGAAACCACGGGTTACGAAAGAAGTTGAATATATTGATGCTAACAAAGAAGATCGCACAGCGATCGCGCACGCCGCCGAACCGGTTGGTGCCGATGGTCACTTTGTAAACGATCGCGTGGAAGCGCGTGATCATGGACAATTTAGAGAAGTGGCCATCGATAAAGTTGATTACGTTGATATTTCCGCGATCCAACCAATTTCCGTCGCTTCCGCTTTGATTCCGTTTATTGAACACGATGATGCCCAGCGCGCACTCATGGGATCAAACATGCAACGTCAGGCTGTGTCTTGTATCAAACCAAGTTCTCCTGTTGTTGGTACCGGTATGGAACGTCGCGCGGCTTTTGATTCCGGTCACGTGGTAATCTGTCAGGCCGATGGCACAGTCGCCGAAGTGGACGGCGCTCACATTAGCGTTTTAGAAGATGGTGGTAATGTTCGCACCTATCCTTTGCAGGCTTTTGTAAGATCAAATACGTCCACCTCGATGACCCAACACCCGCGAATTAACAAGGGTGACAAAGTTAAGCGTGGTGACGCATTAGCCGACGGTGCTTCAATTGAGGGCGGAGAATTGGCCTTAGGTCAAAACCTATTGGTGGCGCTTGTGCCGTGGCGTGGTGGTAATTTCGAAGATGCCATCTTGATTTCCAGTCGCGTTGTTGAAGATGATTGGTTTACCTCTATTCACATTGAAGATTTTACGATTGAAGTGCGCGACACAAAACTCGGTCCGGAAGTGGTAACGCGCGATATTCCAAACGTCGGTGAAGAAAAACTCCGCAATTTGGATGAAGACGGCATTATCCGCATCGGCGCGGAAGTGTCTTCCGGTGATATCTTGGTCGGCAAAATTACGCCAAAGGGTGAAACCGATTTGACGGCCGAAGAAAGATTGTTAAGAGCCATCTTCGGCGAAAAAGCACGCGACGTGAAAGACACTTCTCTCTACTTGCAACACGGTGAACACGGCAAAGTCGTTGGCATTAGAATTTTCGATCGCGACAAGGGTGACAAATTGCCATCCGGCGCCATTCAACAAGTGCAGGTAAGCGTCGCGCAACTCCGCAAATTACAGGTCGGTGACAAGTTGGCCGGTCGTCACGGAAACAAGGGTGTTATTTCTCGCATTGTGCCGGAAGAAGATATGCCGTATCTCGAAGACGGTACGCCGGTTGATATTGTTTTGAATCCGATGGGTGTGGCTTCCCGTATGAATCTCGGTCAGATTTTGGAAACCCACTTGGGTTGGGCCGCGCAGAAACTCGGCTACAAGGTCGCATCGCCTCCGTTTAACGGTGTTTCGGAAGAAATTATCAAGCAAGAATTGGTCAAAGCCGGGTTACCGGAAAGTGGACAGGTTAAGTTAATGGACGGCGTAACCGGCGAACCTTTTGATCGTCCGGTCACGGTCGGTATTATGTACATCTTGAAACTGCATCATTTGGTGGAAGATAAGATTCATATGCGTTCCACCGGTCCGTACTCGTTGGTTACACAACAGCCGTTGGGTGGTAAAGCACAGAGCGGTGGTCAGCGTTTTGGAGAAATGGAAGTGTGGGCACTCGAAGCTTATGGTGCCGCTTACACCCTGCAAGAAATGTTGACGATTAAATCTGATGACGTGTTAGGTCGTTCCCGAACATACGAAGCAATCGTGAAGGGTGAAGAAATTCGTCCACCAAATATTCCCGCTTCCTTTGATGTATTGGTGCGTGAATTGAAAGGTTTGGCACTGGATGTTGAAATCGAAACCAGCACGCCAGCCGTAAAAGAAAGTGACAACGATGTTGATGGTGAAGGGGACGCGCGGACAAAAACGCCGACCCGCACCATTCGCACCGATAACTCAGGCGAATAAGTAAATTTGTTAACTATCTTATTATCTAAATGGCCCAATTTCAAGAACAAGAAGCGTTGGATTTCGAGGCGGTAAAGCTTAAGCTTGCCAGCCCGGAAGTTATGCACGAGTGGTCCCACGGCGAAGTTACCAAGCCGGAAACCATTAATTATCGCACGCAAAAACCGGAACGCGATGGCTTGTTTGATGAACGCATTTTTGGGCCGGTAAAAGACTGGGAATGTTATTGCGGTAAATATCGTCGCATTCGTTACAAGGGAATTATTTGTGACAAATGTGGTGTTGAAGTTACTCGTTCCATTGTTCGTCGTGAGCGCATGGGTCACATTGATTTGGCCTCTCCTGTTGCTCACATCTGGTTCTTGCGCGGTATTCCGTCTAAGGTTGGTTTGCTTTTGGATATTAATGTTCAACAATTGGAAAAAGTTGTTTATTTTGCTTCTTATATTATCACCTCCGTTGATGAAGACGCTCGTAAGGAAATTGGCAATCGCATCGAACGGGAAATTAAGACCAAGCGTGAAGAAGTAACCAGAGTTTACAAACAATCCGAAGACGTTATTCGTCAAACTGCGGCTACGAAATTGAAAGATATTTCCGACGAAAAAATTCGCAAAGAAACCGAAACGAAACTGGATAAAGAATTGAAAGCGAAAGAACTGGAACGCGAAGAAGAACTGCAAAAACTCGAAAAAGCCGGTCAACGGGCGCGTGAAGAATTAAGCGTGTTAAAGCCGTTGCAAATTGTTTCCGAAGTGGAATATCGCAGTTTATCGATGAAATACGGCCATGTTTTCTCCGCCGGTATCGGTGCCGAAGTGTTGCGTCAAATTTGTGAACATATTGATCTTGGAAAATTGGCCAAACAATTGGAAGGCGATTTGGCGGACGCCGGTGCGGCCAAGCGCAAGCGCGCGGTAAAACGTTTGTCTTTGGTGCGCAGTTTCTCTCGTGGCAAAATTCGTCCCGAATGGATGTTCTTAACGGCAATCCCTGTTATCCCACCGGATTTGCGCCCAATGGTGCAGTTGGATGGTGGTCGTTTTGCCGCCTCCGATTTGAATGATTTGTATCGTCGCGTAATCAACCGCAATAATCGCTTGCGTCGCCTTATTGAGATGGGTGCGCCGGAAGTAATTATGCGCAATGAAAAGCGTATGCTTCAGGAAGCGGTTGATGCTTTGATTGATAACAATGCGCGTCGCGGTTCAACCACCGCCGCCGCCGTTGGTCAACGTCGTCAATTAAAGTCATTGGCCGATATGTTGAAAGGTAAACAAGGTCGTTTCCGTCAGAACCTGCTTGGAAAGCGTGTTGATTATTCCGGTCGTTCCGTCATTGTTGTCGGTCCGCACTTGCGTTTGCATCAATGTGGTTTGCCGAAATTAATGGCACTCGAGCTTTTCAAACCGTTTGTTATTCATGAATTGGTAAAGCGCGGATTGGCGCACAATATTCGTTCGGCATCGCGTCTTATCGAACAGGGAATTCCGGAAGTGTGGGATTCACTGGAAGACGTGACGCGAACACACAAAGTAATGTTGAATCGTGCGCCAACCTTGCATCGCCTGGGTATTCAGGCTTTCCAGCCGGTTTTGATTGAAGGTAAAGCCATTCAGATTCATCCGATGGTTTGTCCGCCATTCAATGCTGATTTCGACGGTGATCAAATGGCCGTGCACGTTCCGCTTTCTACTCCGGCGCGAAAAGAAGCGAACGACATTATGTTGGCTTCCAAGAACTTACTTAAGCCGTCCGATGGTGAGCCGGTAACAGGCGCTTCACAGGACGTGGTTTTGGGTCTCTACTATGGTTCCCGTATTTCCGATGGCGCGAAAGGCGAAGGTCATGTGTTTGGTTCTCCGGCCGAAGCAATTTTCTCTTACGATTCCAATTATATTGCCATTAACGCCAAAATTAAGGTTCGTTTGAATGCCAAGAGCAATGAATTAACCGAAACAACTGCCGGTAGAATTTTGTTTAACGAAATTTTGCCAAAAGGTGCCGAGTTTGTGAATGAAGTATTCGACAAGAAGCGTCTCAAAGCATTGTTGGGTGAAATTCTTGCCACTTTCGGTACCGAGCAAGCCGCCGAGTTTATCGATCGGATGAAAGATCTTGGCTTTAGTTTTGCCACTCGTTCCGGTTCTTCTTGGGGAATGAACGATTTGCACACGCCGGAAGGCAAGCACGCCATTATCGAAAGTTCGGAAAAAGAAATTGAACAGATTCGTGAACAATTTGAAACAGGTTTGCTTACCGACGAAGAACGCTATGTAAAGACCATTGAAATTTGGGAAAGTGCCAAGAATAAAATTACCGAATTGGTGCAAAAATCTTTACAGCCCTCCCAGAGTGTTTATCAGATGGTGTTCTCCGGCGCCCGTGGATCAGTTGGTCAGGTTACGCAGATGATGGGTATGAAAGGTTTGGTTATTTCTCCTACCGGTCGTACCAACGAATTGCCAATCAAGTCTTCCTTCAAAGAAGGGTTTAACGTTTTGGAGTATTTCACCAGTACGCACGGCACTCGCAAAGGTATGGCTGATACCGCGCTTCGTACCGCAACGGCCGGCTACCTTACTCGTCGCTTGGTAAACGTCGCCCAGGATATCGTGATTCGTGAAAAGGATTGTGGTGATACGGTTGGTCGCATCATTTCCAAGAAACATTCTCAAGATATGGGCACAACTTTACTTCGCAGAATTCGCGGTCGTTTCGTCGCCAAAGACGTTGTAGATGAAAAAACCGGGGAAGTGTTGGTAAAAAAAGGCACACTTATCAACCGTGAACAGGCCAAACAGATTGATGCCGCTTCTGTTCCTGAAGTAATCATTCGTTCCGTCTTATCCTGCAAAACGCTCCGTGGTATTTGTCAAAAATGTTATGGCTGGGATTTGGGTTCCAACGCGATGATCAATATGGGTGAGGCCGCCGGTATTGTGGCCGCGCAAGCCATCGGTGAACCGGGCACTCAGCTGACAATGAGAACTTTTCACCATGGTGGTGTGTCGGGTGGCACGGATATCACGCAAGGTTTACCGCGTGTCGAAGAATTGTTTGAGGCACGCGCGCCGAAAAACAAAGCTTTGGTTTCGGAAATCGGTGGAACGGTCACTTTGTCCGAACGCGAAGGCCAACCGTTGATTTCGGTTCTTTCGCAATCTGCCGGACAAGAAATCTATGACCGCGCGGGACTCATTATCGACAAAAATATTGAAGACGGCATGGAAATTGAACCGAACCAACGCTTATTTATGGATATGGAAGGTGAAGAAGTATTCTCACGTCGTAAGGGTTTGATTCATCTCACGGATAAACAGTTGAAGGTGCAGGGAACAGAAGCGGACGCCCGTGAATATCCGGTCCCGCCGGATATGGCCGTTTGGGTAAAGACTGGCGACGTCGTGTCTCTTGGTCAACAACTTACCGAAGGTCACGTCAATGTCCAGGAGCTCTACAAAATTGCCGGCGCCGGCGCCGTGCAACATTACATCATCAAAGAAGTTATGGACGTGTACGCTATTCAAGGTGAAGCCATCAACGACAAGCACTTGGAAATTATGGTGCGTCAGATGATGTCGCGTGTTCGCGTCAAAGACGGTGGTGAAACAACTCTACTCCCTGGTCGTGTTTATGAACTTGCCGATTTTATTGAAGAAAACAATCGCGTTACCAAAGAAGATAGCCGTCCGGCAATTGGTGAAAGATTGTTGCTTGGTATCACTAAAGTTTCGTTGACCACCGCGTCATTCCTCGCCTCCGCCTCCTTCCAAGAAACCGCCCGTGTCTTAATCGACGCCGCCGTGACCGGTCGTGAAGATCGTTTAGTGGGTCTAAAAGAAAACGTCATCATCGGCAAATTAATCCCGGTCGGAACAGGGTATAAGGGCAAAAAAGATTAGTTAAAACTGACTTAGAAACCAATTCCCGCAGGTGCGGGAATTTTGGTATTAAGTCCAAAAATCCCAATGACCAAACCCCAATGTCCAACAAAAACCCAATTATCAAAATTCCAAAGTTGCGATTTTTTTTGGTTATTAAAATTTTTGAATTTTGTTGGGCATTGGTCATTGGGGTTTGGGATTTTGAAACCTAAATATGAATAACCAAACAAAAATATCCAATAATGGCTAAAGTAAGCCTCAAAAGACTAACTTTCATATTATATTATTGACAAAAACTTGTTTTGGGAGTATAATCGCCTGTTCTGTGTCGGTGTGTTGTTTTCACTAAATCGCGACAAAATCCGCAAGGATAGTCGCCCAAAAGAAAGGATAGTGGTCAAATGACTACAAAATCCGAATTCAGTGTTCTCGGTTTGGCTCACAAGTTTTTCACAGCGGCCGAAGAGAGAGGGTTCAATAAGGCCAAGATCAATGCGCTCGCGGAAAACCCCACGATGTTGCAGAATTGCTATGACCTTTTCATTGGACAAGCGAGGATCGTTTACATCGTGGATCTCGACGCCTATCCATTCATGCCAGATGGCTGGGAACTTCTCGAGCATCACAAGGGTGGCCAGTTCGAATTTGAGCCGGCGAAGATTGCGCTGTTTCTCTCCGAGGATCAGAAGGGAGACAGGCAGATCAGAGGGTACGATTTGGGTAATGAGCTTAGAGTTCACGCGGGCTTTAACGCCAACCTGCTTGATTTCTTGATTGCTCACCCCCTCTTGATTCCGAAAGACTGGAACGGTAAGACTGTCTTCTTCTGGGGTACACACTACCGCAACGCCGATGGCGTGTGCGTTCGTTATCTCGACTGGGGTGGCGAGTCCTGGATCTGGAACTACTACTATCTTGCGGACGACTTGACTTGCGAGGAACCCGCCGCCGTCCCCGCCCAACCTTGATTCTGTTGTCGTCGCGTTAGTACGCCTCGTGCTTTGTTGCACGAGGCGTTTTTTTTATCTGGGACCGTCCCTGCAGTCAGGGTCGGTCACAGATAAAACATTAATTTGTGAACAGTAAATTTTGTGAAATTATTCATTGCCAAACGGCCTCTTTTTTGCTATAATTACAATATGGAATTCAGACAATCGCTCTTTTGGGACACCGATCCCAAGAAAATTGATCCGCAAAAACACGCGCAATACATCATTGAGCGCGTGGCGGATTTTGGTAACGATAAAGAAGCGCGTTGGGTCTTGGATTTTTATGACAAACCGCTGCTTCAAAACATTATTTCTAAATCGCGCTGTTTAAGGCCGCGCACAAAAAAATTATGGACGCTTTTGGTCAACAGATAGTTTGGCAATACCAAACACTGCCTGCTAACACAAAAAAAGCGTTAGATTTTTTGTCCGCGGAAAATTGGTTGGAAAAAACCGATTGGTATTTGGCAGGAGGCACAGCCTTGGCATTGCAGGCGGGGAATCGAAAATCTTTCGATTTAGATTTTTTTACTGTTCAAAAAGATTTTGATGGTAAAAAACTGCTTGCCAATTTTTTGGGTAATGATAATTGGAAGACAGATATTGAAGATACAAATACGATCTATGGGCAATTATTTGGGGCTAAAGTAAGTTTTATTGCTTACCCGTTTTTTATCCCAAAGCAAAGGTTTATTCAACATGGTTCTGTGTGCGTGCTTGATAAGACTGACGTTGCGGTGATGAAAATAACGGCCATTTCTCAACGGGGCAGGAAGAGAGATTTTTTTGATTTATATTGGTGCGCGACAAACATCGAATCATTGGAAAACATCGTTAAACGGCTTAAAGAACAATATCCGTTTATTGCGCATAATTATCACCACATTCTTAAAAGTCTAGTGTATTTTGACGATGCGGAAGGCGATCCCGAACCGGAGGTTTATTTTGATGCCACATGGGAAAAAGTTAAAGAATATTTTACAAAAGAAGTTCCGTCGATTGTCGACAAGATAGTGAATTAAAAGACGGTAAAAACGACACGCATCGGGTAGGCGTACACATTTTGTGTTCAAGAAAGTAACCGCTCACAGGTCGAGGAAAAGACGCGTCAGTTACCTTCAAGGTGGAGCACGCTTGCTCTTCCTTGAAGGTGGTATAGGTTAGCGTTGACGACGAACCAATACCACTTCCGATGAAGTGCCTCGGCACCACATCGGAAGTGGGAGCGATGATCTTTTTTTCCTTAACCTGTGAGCGGTTACCAAGAATAATCTGAACAAACAAGCCAAAATATGCTATAATCAGTCCACTATGCGACGGAGGAAATACAAAAAACCACTATTGAGTCGTTTTACCAAACACTGGGGTGGGTTTGAATTGAGTTCAGAAACAAAGAAGAATATTTTCGCGTTGATTTTGTTTTTGATTGGCGTGGTGGGTACGTTGAGTCTGTTTAATTTGGCGGGCAGTGTTGGGCACGTAATTAAGCCACAACTTTTCTCGTTGTTCGGTTGGGGGGCTTTTCTTTTCCCGCCTTTCTTGGCCGTGTTCTCTCTGATGCGTCTTGATCCAACTCGATTTCATTTTTCCGTCGGGCGCTATATCGGCATTATTCTTTTGGCGCTTTCCGCGCACGGGCTTTTGCATATGTTCGCGCCAATTGAAAAAGGGCTGGAGCTTATCGATCGCGGGCAAGGTGGCGGTTACTTGGGCTGGATGGCGTCCTATTGGTTGCGTCTTTGGATTGGTAATGTCGGTTCGTTTATTTTGTTGGCGGTATTTCTTGGTGTTGGTTTAATGATGACGACCAATAAAACTCCGGGCGATATTTTGGACTGGTTGCGGTCGCTTCGCAATGCGGATGAATCGGAAGAGGAAGAGGAAACGGAAGAAGAATCGGCAAGCGATACAGAAAATGACGCAGAAAAAGAAGATGGTGACGTGGTGTTTGAAAAGCGTTTGCTGCCCGTTTTATCTACCAGACTTTTGGATAGCGTGAAACTTACCGGCAAACGAACGGTCGATTTGCGCGATGAAGCACCCAAAAATAAAACCTCGTTACCACCTTATGAACCCCCGCCATTATCACTTCTTTCCAATGTGACAACCAAACCGGCTAGTGGTGATGTAAAAAAATCGCAAATAATAATCCAAAAAACGTTGGAAAATTTTGGTATTCCGGTGGCAATGGCAGAAGTAAACGTAGGACCAACGGTAACGCAATATACATTGAAGCCGGACGAAGGAGTAAAACTCGCGAAATTAACCGCTTTGCATAACGATTTGGCGATGGCGCTTTCGGCTCATCCTGTTCGCATTGAAGCACCAATTCCGGGGAAAAATTTAGTCGGTATTGAAGTGCCAAACAAGGCGGTGGCCGTTGTTCGTTTAAGAGAAATGTTGGAAAGCAAGGATTTTCAACGCACAGATTACGCTTTGCCATTTTCGGTCGGTAAAGATGTTACCGGCCAATGTATCATTGCGGATTTGGCGAAGATGCCTCATTTGCTTGTGGCCGGCGCAACGGGCTCCGGGAAATCTGTAATGATTAATGATTTAATTACCAGTTTAATTTATAAAAATGGCCCGGCTGTTTTGAAGTTTATTATGATTGATCCGAAACGTGTTGAGCTGGCTTTGTATAACGGGATTCCGCATCTTTTAACCCCTGTCATTACCGAGTCGGACAAAGCAATTCAGGGTTTACGGTGGGCGGTAGGAGAAATGGAAACACGTTATCGAAAATTGGCGGAAGTAAAGAAGCGTGATATCGGGTCATACAACCGCGGTCGATCGGGAGGGGAAATAATGCCCTTTGTTGTCATTATTATCGATGAGTTGGCGGAAATAATGGTTAAATACGGCCGTGAGGTGGAAAGTGCGATTGTACGGTTGGCGCAAATGGCGCGCGCCGTTGGTATTCACCTAGTTGTTTCCACACAGCGCCCCAGTGTTGATGTTATCACCGGTTTAATTAAGGCCAACATCACGTCGCGCATCGCTTTCAATGTTGCTTCGGCCATTGATTCACGCACTATTTTGGATGGCTCTGGTGCGGAAAAATTACTCGGCAACGGTGATATGTTATTCCAAAGAGGAGATATTTCTAAACCGCGTCGTCTACAGGCCCCCTATATTTCGGAAGATGAAGTGAAACGCGTCGCCGAATTTTTGGCCGGCAACGGTACGCCGGAATATGATCTCTCGATTACCACCCAGCCATCGTCGCCAAACGGGATGAGTGGAGGGTTTGATGGTGACGATGTTGATGATGCACTTATCAATGATGCAATTAAAATTGTGCGTGAAAGCAAAAAAGCTTCTACATCACTCCTGCAACGACGTCTGCGGATTGGCTATTCAAGAGCCGCGCGGATTATTGATGTTCTGGAACAAAAGGGAATTGTTGGTCCGGCGGATGGGGCGAAACCGCGAGAAGTTTTAGGCGGTGGTGATGAAATTTTAAGCGAAGACAGTTTCGAATCGGAACCGGAAATGAAATTTGAAGATCAGACATATCAAGACGAAGGTGATAGAGAGATAGTGTAGTGGGTTTTGGACGTGTCATTCCCTCCCTTTCAGCGTCCCACATAACCTTGTGTGACGTGGGATTCAAGGGAGGCCGCCCATCGGGGCGAGCCTCGCTCTGAAGAGCGGGGCGGGGGTGGGTTTGGTTATTAAACCCCAAATCCCAATGACCAATGTCCAACAAAACCATAATTACTAAAATCCCAAAACGCGTATTTGGTCATTAGTATTTTGGAATTTTGTTGGACATTGGGGTTTGGGATTTGGGGTTTAAAAGGCACTTGTGTCGGTGAAGGCTAGGAGAAAATCAATTAGTAATGCTAAAGTAAATCCATATGATGTCCGATAAAAAACCCCGTGCCTACAGTAATCCGGGAGACTTGGTGAACCCCGTTCCCGAGGATAGTCTGGAATATGTTCCGGTTGGTCAAAGATTGAAACGGAAGCGTGAGTGGCAACACCAGTCGCTTTTAGATGTCTCTCGGGCGCTAAAAATTCAGGAAAAAAGCATCAAGGCGATTGAGGAGCTGGATGTCGAAAAACTACCCGCTCAGGTTTATGCGCGTGGTTTTGTGAAATTATACGCGGAATTTATGGGTTTGGATGCCGACCAAACGGTCAATGATTTTACCACCGAACTGACCAACGTGCGGGTACATAAAGAGCAAAAAATTACCCCACACCAATTAAGATCATTTCATGGTCCGAAACTGATTATTTCACCGCGTTTGATCGCTGTAACCGTAGGTGTGCTGGTAGCGATAATTGCCTTAACATATCTTTTCTTTGAGGTGCGTGGATTTACGCGCGCCCCGGCATTAACGCTTTCCTCTCCGGCTGATAATTCAAAAATAAAAGAAAATAATGTTACGGTAAAAGGGAAGACCGATCCGACGGCGGAAGTAAAAATAAACGGGGAAAAAGTTTTTGTGCAAAGCGACGGCAGTTTTTCCGAAACAATTGGAATTGGCCCCGGCTTAAACAAAATTAGTGTCAGTGCCAAAAGTATTGGAGGCAAAGAAAGTACGGTTACGAGGGAGGTTTTAGTGGAACAAAACCAACCGACACCAGGTCCATCGGCATCACCAGAAGGTAGTGTCAGTCCCACGGTAAGCGCGGGAACAGTTCAGTTGCAAATAAAAACAGATGAAGCAGTTTGGGTCTCCGTTGCGGTGGATGGCAAGAGCGCATTCAACGGGTCACTTGATAAAGGAACAGAAAAAACCTTTGCAGGCAAAGAAATCAGTATAACGGCGGGCAAAGGAAATAAAGTGCAGGTAAAACAAGGTAGTGAAGATTGGAAAGTGTTGTCCGAAACTCCAGGTGTCGCAAAAAATATCACATTCAAATAGAACTATCGAAAATCGGTGTGAAAATTTTGCGTTTGACAAGTGTCTGGATTTATGCAACGATGTTCAGTCCCTGAATAAGGGGTGTTAGGGCTCTGACACTTCGTCATCCCGTTTCAAAACCTGAAGAGAAGGGTAGGTGTTTTCATGGCCAGCTTTACGCTTCTGGCACTCGTTGTTTCTGTGCTCGGTGTTTTGCCGCTTTTGGCGGCCAAACGCCTGCAAGCAGCTGGTGTAATGGCGTCGGTCGCGTTTGTTGCGATTCTGCCGATGCTCGCACTTGCTGTTCCATCGCTGGTTTGGCCTTGGTGGGGCATGCCAGGAATTCTGGTTGTCTTGCTTTGGGTGATTTGTCCGGTTATTGACATCCTTATCAGTAACAGTGACCAACCGGATGAACCAATAAAGATTCGGACAGCACCGCTATACATGACGGCCGTGCTCGTTTCTGTGATGGTGCTCAGTGGTTTTCGCGGTTGCACCGCGTTTACGGCTGGCGAGTACGCCAACCTGATCGGTGACGTGGATGAAAAGGTTTGGAATCAAGATATCCAGCCGAAAGATCCTCGTCACATCAGGATGGCGTCATTGGAAAATGCAATTGCCCTGGCCGAACAACAGCTTGGCAAAGGCGGAGCCATCGGGAGCCAGTTTCAGTTGTTGAAAAGTGGAGCTACGGCGCAATTCGTCAACGGGAAGTTTGTGACGGTTGTGCCGTTGGACTATGCCAGTTTTTCGGCATGGAGTTCCTCAAAAGGCGTTCCCGGGTACGTTGTCGTTGACAACGAAGATCCGCGCGCCGAAGCTAGTCTGGTTATGTTGCCGGACGAAAAGAAGTTCGTCTACACCCCCAGTGCTTATTGGGGTTACAACCTCGAGCGGCACTTGTGGTGGAACGGCTTCGCGACGAAAGGATTGGACGATTTCACGTTGGAGATCGACGACTCTGGCAAACCCTGGTGGACGGTGACGGTTTTTGAACCGACCATTTACTGTTGGGGCGAAAAGATGACTGGTGTGGTTGCCGTTGATCCGGTCAGCGGTGTGACCGAATTCTATCCGGTCGGAAAGATTCCCGATTGGGTGGACAGTGCGATGCCACGCAAGTTTGCGAAGTCGTACGTTGATTTCCGCGGGAAGTATTCGCTCGGTTGGATCAACGCCGACATTTGGGGTCACAAGGACTTAACCAAGGCCGATGGTTACCCGTTGTTAGTGTTTGGTTCAGATGGGGTGCCCTACTTTGTGGTCAGCGTCACGTCGGTAAATGACAAAGACGCGTCGCAAGTGGGTTTGTATTACTTTAATACTCGCACTGGAAAGGCGACGTACTACAAGGCCAGCGGAAGTACCGAGTCGGCAGTCGTGAATGCCGTTAATAAGAACGAACAGGTGCAGTTTAAGCACCTGCACGGCAGTGTTCCGCAGATCTACAACATCTACGGGACGATGTGCTCGGTGGTGCCATTACTGAACGAGAGTCATCTCTTCCAAGGGGTGGCAATCGTGGATGTCGCGAACATCCAGGTGATGGGAATTGGCAAGGATCAATTTGAAGCCTTGCGGGCATTTCAGAAAGCGTTGCCCGTTTCCGGTCGGCAAGTGGCGCCGGAACTTTCTCGGAAAGTGGAAACGCTGGAAGGGAAAGTGTCGCGCGTTGCGGTGATTAACCAAAATGGCGACGCGACGTTCTACATGGTTCTGGAAAGCGTCCCGCATCTGTTCACTTGCGGTATCTCACTCTGTCCCGAAAAGTTGCCCGTTACGGAAGTAGGCGACACGGTACGGATTGAGTATTACGGTTCTGGCGAACGGATTGAACCACTGCATGCCTTCGACAACACGTCGTTGAAAATCGAAGGAACAGACAGTGAAAAGGAGGTTCGCGAAGCTGGCGCGGATGTGCTGGACAAGGCCGCGGTTGTGCAAGAGAAGGCCACAACGCGGACCAAAGTCGGTGAACTCTCTGACGAGGAGGTTCAAACGATCTTGTCCAAACGAAACGCGGGTAAGTAAGTCTGCGTCGCGGTAAGTTCAGTTCTTTCGAGAGTAGTCAGTCCCCGGGTCCAGCAATGGATCCCGGGGATTTTTTTGTTGCCCATCGCAATGGACAACAATCCCCCATAGCTCATCAGAGCGACGGGGGATGTGTCAATTAACAAAGCTTTAGCGAAGTGGGGGGTGTTTTCTGAAATTTAGTACATTTTTTTCATGCGATTGTCGTTTCAGTTTTTCTATAACAAGATAGAAAAACTGAAACGAGTAGGTGTAAAGAAGTTTTAAAATATATTAGGGATTCTCCTGATTGGAAGTTGTATTACCGTGCATATGTGGAGATAATTTTTTTGTTCAGTTTTCTTTCCATTTCAAAAAAGGGGGCGTAGTTGTGATAAATCTTGAACGCATTTAGTTTAAATTTTAATAAATCCCGCCTGTCGCCATAGAGCAGGATTGGATTTTTGCTTACTTGGAACGACAAAAGCGGATTGGCTTTGTTTAAAATTGTTAGATCGACTTCTTTGTTGAAGATTGCGGAAAGTTCATTGATTAAATCAACATGTTCCTTAAAAAAAACGTCTTTCATGCCTAAAACGGCAATGTCTAAATCGCTGTCCTTTCTTTGTTTTCCAGTCGCAAAAGAACCAAAAACAACCACCAATTTCAGTTGAAATTTTTTGGTGAGTTCAGTGATCTTCGTTTTTTGATCTTGGGTCGTTTCCATGGCGTCAGTATAGGAGAATAGCGGATAAATTCAATACAAGTCGGATCCTTTACTATCCTCCATCATTTTGCTACTTTGGAAGGACTGAAAAGAGGAGAATATTGGAGGGAAATTACTGCTAAATATTGAAAACATGGTAAAAAAATCTTTACAAACAGAACGAGCAAAGGCGGCAGCTTTGGCTGTCGAGCAGATTAAAGAGCGTTTTGGCGATGGTTCGATTATGCTTCTTTCGGAAGCACGAAAAGTAGATGTTGATGTTATTCCAACGGGCTCAATTTCGCTTGATTTGGCGCTAGGCGTCGGCGGTATTCCTCGTGGCCGTATTATCGAGGTCTATGGTCCGGAAAGCTCCGGTAAAACCACGCTGGCGCTACATATGATTGCCGAAGCCCAAAAGAAGGGTGGGATTGCGGCCATTGTGGACGCGGAACACGCGATGGATCCAAACTATGCCGGTAAAATCGGCGTTAAAATGGATGAGTTATTAATCTCTCAGCCGGATAATGGTGAGCAAGCCCTGGAAATTGTAGAGACGCTAATTTCGAGTAATGCTGTTGATATTATCGTTGTCGACTCGGTCGCAGCCTTAACCCCGCGCGCGGAAATTGAAGGAGAAATGGGTGATTCTCACATGGGCCTACATGCTCGCTTGATGAGTCAAGCGTTACGCAAAATTACCGCTATTGTTGCCAAATCAAAAACAACGGTTATTTTTATTAATCAGATTCGGATGAATATCGGGGTGATGTTTGGCAATCCGGAAACGACAACGGGTGGTAAGGCGTTGAAGTTTTATTCCTCCGTGCGTTTGGAAGTACGTCGTCGCGCGCAAATTAAAAAAGACGAAAAAATTATCGGTAGTCGTACTGTGGTGAAGGTTGTAAAAAATAAAGTGGCGGCGCCGTTCCAATCCACGGAATTCGATATTATGTACAACGAGGGAATCAGTCGCCAAGGGGATATTGTGGACACGGGTGTTCGGTTTAATGTTTTGCAGAAATCCGGTTCTTGGGTTTTGTATCATGAAGTAAAAATGGGCCAAGGGCGCGAGCAAGCCAAGCAATTTTTGCGAGAAAATCCGGAATTAGCCAAAGAAATTGAAGGCGCGATTATGACGGCCGCCGCGGCGCAAGAAGAGCAAGCTACGCAAGCATCCGCTCGTCCGGAAGACGAAGATGAGGACGAAACACCGGCACCGGTCTAATAAAGGGCTTGATAATTAATAAACGCCTTATCTTATGTCCAATCCATCTCCAAATACAACCGCTTCTCAATCAAAAATCTTTCAACGTATGTCAAATACGTCTCAAGATTTTGTTCAATCAAAGACAGTTGTCTTTGAAGCGCATTGAACATAATCTTAAAGCGTTTATTAATTACCAAGCCCTAATGGACAAACGGAGGACTTATAAAAAAATTGATCTGGAAGGGATTGATTTGCCCGGACCACGGCGCGAGACGGTGATGTTGCCTAAATCAAACACGTGGAAGTATTGGGTGGGTGCGTTTGTGTTGCTCGGATTTGTATCGGCGATGGTGCTGTTGAATTGGAACGCGGTGAGCCAAGCGGCGTTTGTGCGGGCATTGGTAAATTAGCAAAAGCTTTTCTAATTGAGTTTGGTTTAATTTTTTAGCTGAACTGTTTTCAGACTTGTATATTGTATTTGGTATATAGTATATGGATTTAGAAAATCTTGTTGACCCCATATATCATATACTTTTTCTATGTTTAGTTGCGCTTGTTTGGCGCGAAAAGTCTTAGTAACTCGTCTTTACTGTCATCGATTGCAACCTTATTGTTTTGTTCTTTGTCGCAGGTTCGACAACGGTGCGTGATAATCCATTCATTGTGCTTTTGGGTTAAACCCACCGCAGTCATAATGCCGTGACAATTTTCTAAACGGTCACCGGGAAAAACATCGACGTGCTGGGAGCATAAACAAAAAGGGCAGTGGTTGCGGTAACTGCTTTTAGTTTTTTCGACTTGCTTACCGCAATTCAAACAAGCAAAGGCTTCGTTTATTGCGGTAAATTTGCGAGTTTGAAGTGTCATCGTATCTAGTATGAGGTATATTGTATCTGGTATTTAGTATATTGATTTATCGAGACTGAATAAACCCATATACTAAATACAATATACTATATACAAAAAACATTATTGCTTCGCTTTACAGCAATAACCGATAAAACTTTATTGGCCCGTATAAGACAGATACCCTAGTTCCCGTGCTTGCTTGATCGCGCGAGCCAAATGGCGTTGGTGTTTGGCGCAAATACCAGTTTTCTTTCTTGGTAAAATCTTGCTGTGACTACTGGTAAAACGGCGTAAGTTTTCCGCATCCTCTACACTCGGTGCCGCAATTTCTTCCGCGCAAAACACGCATCTTCGCGGGGTTGGTTTTTCTTGTGCTTGTGGTTTCATAAAATTCTAAGTGCTAATTAAAAAGGGATATCTTCGATTCGTATTTCTTCTTCTGCCGGGGCTGCCGGGGGAACTGTTGGTTGTGCCGGCGTAACGGGGACCTCTGTCGGTGCCGCGGGAACTTCGTTGTTCATTTCATGCGGTGCCGTGATTGCCGCGTTTTGTCCTTGCGCGCTACCCGCTGGAGAACCGAGAAAAATGATATTATCGGCGATAATTTCCGTACGGTAGCGCTTGAGATTGTCTTGCGTGCCGACCCAACTGCGGGTTTGCAAATAACCTTCGACGTAAATTTGTTTACCCTTAGTAAGATATTGTTTTATAATGTCCGCCAATTTCCGCCAAGCGACAATATTGTGATATTCGGTTTGCGATTGCGTTGCGCCGGCGGCATCTTTCCATTGGCGGTTTGTAGCAACGCTAAAAGTAGCGACAGTTAATCCTGTCGGGGTAGTACGGACTTCCGGGTCTTGCGTGAGGCGACCGATAAGCTGAACTTTGTTGAGGTCTTTTGACATAAGATGATTAGATTTTATAGTACCTTTTCTTCCAGGATTTCTTCAATCTTTTCATCAAGTTTCGCCAATGGGGCTTTTTCGGCAGGAGGAAGAGTGGATTGAGCCGCCGCTTCTTTACTTGCTTGTTGTAACATGGAACGGGTTGGGATATCTTTGATTGTTTTACCTTCGCCTCTAAATGGACGTTGGTACATTCTGAAACGCAAAACTTTCTTTTGACGACCGAGTTTGGCGATCAAATCGTTAAGTTTTTCACCGGAAAATTCGAACATAATGGTCATTAAGGCGACCTGTTGGGTGTGACCAATGGTGTAGGCGACGCGACGTTTTTCTTCCACTTTTACATCCTTAATTTCGCCACCTTTTTCGGCTAGCCAGGACTTTACTAATTTTTCGATTTCATGCTTCTCATCCGCGTCTGCTTGCGGGTGGATTAACAACGTTAAAAGATATGGTTTGAGTTGATTCATAACTCGCTAGAATGTAACACGAGGGGCTAAATTGTGCAAGCACGAGGGGGCTTGGATATTGTGACTTGGGGATTTATTCGGAATTAAAGCTTGATTAGTGGTAACTCAACCTTTTAAATCCCAATGACCAAACCCCAATGTCCAACAAAACTTCAAAATCTTAATGACCAAAATGACACTTCTTTGGGATTTTAGAAATTAGAATTTTGTTGCCTGCCGGCCGAAGCTTTAGCGAAGGCTGGGTCATTGGGATTTGGAGTTTGGAGTTTTTCTACAGCCCTGTCTTAAACACAATTACATCCCCATCCTTGACGACATATTCTTTCCCTTCGTTTCTTACTAATCCTTTTTCGCGGGCTGGGCCGTATCCGCCCTGCGTAAGTAAATCTTGCCAGTTGATTGTTTCGGCAAAAATGAAACTCTTTTCAAAATCGGTATGAATTTTTCCGGCGGCAACGGGAGCCGTTGAACCATCGATAATTGTCCAGGCGCGGGTTTCATCCGAGCCGGTTGTAAGAAAAGTGATTAGTCCAAGCAGTTTATAGCCGGCCGTAATTAAATCGTCCATTCCGGAATGAGTTAGGCCGTATTCGGATAAAAATATTTTTTGTTCTTCGGCTGGTAGTTCCGCCAATTCTTGTTCAATTTTTACTGAAAGGGGAACGACATCGTTATGTTTTTGTTTGAACTGAACAATAATATTGTTCGCGTCTTTGATTTGTTCTTCGTCTAAATTAGCTACGTACAAAATTGGTTTTTGCGTCAGTAGTTTTATATCTTTGGTGACGTCGATTTCTGCGCGGGTTAATTCAACACTGCGCGCCGGGTCGCCTGCCGACAGGGCATCGTAAAATTTTTGAAGTGCGGAGACGCGTAACACATCTTCTGTTTTTCCGCCTTTGGCATCTTTCTTTGCCTTGTCCAACATACTTTCGCAAGTCTTTAAATCAGCCAATGCGAGTTCGGTGTTAATTGTTTCCGCGTCTTCTAGCGGATTAACTCCGCCGGCAACGTGAATAACATTCGGGTCGGGGAAAAATCTGATTACTTCCACAATTGCATCCACTTCCCGAATGTGGGATAAAAATTTATTACCCAAACCTTCGCCTTCCGAGGCACCTTTAACAAGACCGGCAATATCGACAAACTCAATAGCAGTCGGAACAACTTTTTCCGATTTGAAAAAAGAAGCTAATTTATCAACCCGTTCATCTGGGACAGTGACCACGCCAACATTAGGATCAACAGTGGTAAAAGGGAAATTCGCCGCCGGCGCGTGCTGCTTAGTTAGCGCGTTAAATAGAGTAGATTTTCCGACGTTGGGAAGTCCAACAATACCGATTTTGAGAGCCATAACGAAAACAAAGTAACATCGCGACGCAACCTTGACAAGAGCTTGGATTTATGATACAATTTCTCGTTATTCTTTTGCTCGTCATTATTAGAAGTCGAAGCTTCAACGGAATGTTGAGGTTTTTTTGCTATTGTTTAATGGGTTAATTTGCGATATTATTGGCGCATGACGGAAGAAAATTTAGTGATTTATTGGCAAGAAGGGGCGCGAGAAGCGTGGAAAACCGCGGAGGCTTTAATGGCATCAAAACGTTATGTGCATACTCTTTTCTTTTGCCATTTAACACTAGAAAAGGCGTTAAAAGCTTGTTATGTCGATGTGAACAAGGTTCCCTCTCCACCAGTACATGATTTAAACTGGTTGGCGGAAGAGGCAAAAGTTAGTGTGAGTGATGATGATAAAAATATACTTGCGGAAATATCAAAATTTAATATCGCCGGGCGTTATGAAGATTATAAATTGCGTTTGCACGAAGAGGCTACTTTTGAATACGTCAGTCGCTGGGTGGGTGAAACAAAAAGGCTGATGGATGTTTTATTGGCCGAATAATATGATTATAGAAAATAAACCCGACCAAGAAGCGATTCAAATCGCACAAAGGTTTGGTGATTTGGTAAAAAAACAGGGCGTTGATGTGCGAAAGGTCTTGTTGTTTGGATCTCGCGCGCGCGGTGGCTGGAAACCATGGAGCGATGTCGATATTTGCGTTATCTCGCCTCAATTTGGCAAGAATGTTTCGGAAGAAATGGGCATGTTGTTGCGTCTTACCGTACAATTAAAATCGCCATTTCCCGTTGAGCCGATTCCTTTCGGCTTGGATGATCTTGAAGACAAATTCAGCACGCTTGCGAACGAAATTCGTAAGTATGGCGTTTCTGTAGAAATTAAATAAAAATCACGCTAATAAAATTGATTATGTAAAGGTAACCGCTCACCGGTTAAGGAGAAATTTGAGTCGTCGCTCTCACTTCCGATGTGGTGCCGACCTGTCCCCCATAGCCTTGGCAACGGGGGAGGCACTTCATCGGAAGTGGTGTGGGTTAGGGTTTGATAATCGTAGTAACGTTACGCGAACCATAACCACTTCCAAGGAAGCCATGCCTGTCCTCCGTAGCCTTGTGCGAAGGGGGAAATGGCCACCTTGGAAGTGATCACGACAGCAATCCATCGACCGGTGAGCGGTTACCGCAAGCCACTTTGGCAAAAGCATAATTTAAGCGTATAAAATCCATATGGCACAAAATAAACTCAAAGGTTTTGTAGCAGAATTATTGGCTAGTGTGGATGTAAAAATTGACGGTGATCGACCATGGGATATACGGGTGCATGACGAGCGTCTTTATCGACGCGTTGCGTCGTCGGGAAATTTGGGGCTTGGAGAAGCATATATGGATGGTTGGTGGGACTGCGAGGCCATAGATGAACTAATCAATCGTATTTTGCGCGGTGATTTGGCAAAAAAGGTTCGTCAGGATATCGGCATGGATTTGGTTATTTATACTTTATTGCATTTTAACCCGGCCGGTCATAAAAATAAGGCTTTTGAAATTGCCGAAAAACACTACAATACCGGGAATGATTTGTTTCAGGCGATGCTTGATAAACGCATGGTCTATACCTGTGGTTATTGGCGCGACGCCCAAACCTTAGACGAAGCGCAAGAAGCAAAACTGGATTTGGTTTGCCGAAAGATTGGTTTGAAACAAGGAATGCGCGTCTTGGATATCGGTGGCGGGTGGGGAAGTTTTGCAAAGTTTGCCGCGGAAAAATATGGGGCGTCGGTTGTAAACGTTACGGTTTCTAAAGAACAGGTCGAATTGGCCAACAAATTATGTAAAGGCCTAACCGTCGAAAATCGTTTGCAGGATTATCGTGATGTGAATGAAAAGTTTGATGCAATTGTTTCGTTGGGAATGTTTGAACACGTCGGTCCGCGTTACTACAAAGATTATTTCGCGGTGGTGGAGCGGTGTCTTAAAGATGATGGACTGTTCTTATTACACACGATTGGTCGCAATGAAACGAAAGGGCAACCTGACGCCTGGATCAGTAAATATATTTTTCCAAATTCTGCATTGCCTTCCATGCACCAAATTACTGGTGCTGTTGAAAGGCATTTTATTGTAGAAGATTGGCACAACTTTAGTGCTGATTACGACAAAACACTGATGGCCTGGTACAAAAATTTTGAACAACATTGGCCGGAACTCAAGACCAAATACAGCGAAAGATTTTATCGCATGTGGCGTTATTACCTGTTATCTTGTGCCGGTGGTTTCCGCGCGCGGGGGATACAGTTGTGGCAGATAGTTTTGTCAAAAAAAGGTGTGGTGGGGGGTTATGAATCAGTTCGATAAAATAGACTGTTATTGATATATTAAGATAATTAATTTGAAATTTGAAATTTTTAATTTGAAATCAATTTGAAAGATATAAATTTGAAATACCGAAAACAGCGTTTTCAAATTATGATATTAAATTATTTCAAATTGATTAAAAATTTCAAATTTCAAATTAAAAATTGGGTTGTCTTTATCTGACAACAAAGTTGTATTACATAAAATGGCTAATATGAGCCATAAATAGAGCGGGTAAATACCCTCCTATTGACAAAATTCTCCAGTGGGTGTAAAATTGCCTGTTACTCATTTTCTCTGCCATTTCACAATTTGGCGTAAGTCCTTCATATCGGGAGTTTTTTGGTTGTGATTAATGATTTATGATTTAAGAAGAATGAATTCGGTCGTTCAGCGTTTCATCATTCAGAAATCATCTCCGCCAGCTGGCGGACATCATTCGCAATTAACAAACTCCCCTTGTGGGGATTTACGAAGAGATGCGGTGTAGTTCGTACCCGTGTCTAATTTACCCTGCGTGACGTCGAACCCTTCGGGGCGAGATACGAACCGTCACAACGAAAGGACCTTCCGATGAAGACCTCCATCACTGCCACGTTGTCCGCTAAGGCCACCACCGCTCGCGCCGAGTTTTTGAAGATTATGAAAACGGCCGATCAGATCGGCTGGCAGGAGTGCTACGACGCCATTCAGGGCGTCGTGGGTGCCCTCGACGCCGACACCCAGGCCGAACTCCAGCAGTTTTTGGTCGGTATCAAGCCGGAGACGGCGCGGATGCGGATTGATAACGCCGCCCGGGTTTTGGAAGACCTTGGCGAATATTCGTTAGCGTTCGCGTTGAAAGGTGAGGTAGTCCTCACCAACGTGCAGGCCATCGCAATGTTTGAACCGTTCGTGGCCGGCAACAACGCTCTGCCCGAATGGATTCGGGGGGCACTGAACGTCCGCTTGGGTGCTGTCAAGGCGATGATCGAGAGGGCAAAGTTGCCTCCCGTACCGCCGAAGTCGGCTGTGCCCGCCGATCCGTTGCCCGGACTGCGGAAGCAGTTCGAGCAGATGCTGGATCGTATGGAGCACGGTCACTTCTGCAACGGCGACTTTCATGTCGCCGAGACCAAGTTGACCGTCGCGCAGCGCGATGAACTGGCGGACCTGATCAAAAAGATCCGCGACGAGATCGAGCCGTGCTACTTGCGAGCCCGCACGAATGCGGGCGAAATGCTCGAGACCGTCGGCCATGATCGTGCGGCCGAAGCGCTCTATGACGACGAGGCAGATCCCGGAGTGTTGCATGACGCGTTGAGGGCGCGGAATGTGCACGGCTGGGTGAAAGGGCTGATCAATCATCGGATTTATCAGCTAGAAAAGCTGGCGCGTGCCCGCGAGCAGGTCGCCAGATTGACCGAAACCGACGTCGCGGTGGCGAAGGTGGCCGAACTGGTCGGCCGTGTCATCAAGATCGGCGATCAGGCGGCGGAATTCTCGGTTATGGGACCGACGCTGCTTAAGAAGGCCGAGGAGATTCTCGAGGAGGCCCAGCGCACGGAAGTGCACTACGGTTTACTCGAGGGACTCATTGCCGACCAGGGCGGTGAGAAGAGTTTCGTCTCGCGGATGCTTCGCGACGTCGAGGCGATGGCCATGGTAGTCGACAAGGCGGTCGAGAAGACCAAGGCCGCGGCGTTCCACCGCGAGTTACTCCGACCGGCGCGCGAAGCGGTCGAGGCGATGCGGACGGAGTTCGGTGAGGCCAATCAGACCGAGCCGGAACCGGTGGTACAGAAGGCCGAACCGGTTAAGCAGAATGGGAAGAAGAAGTTTCACCCTAATCTGCTGGCGAATCACGTTGATTCGCCACGGCATTCGCGCCATGGAGTCGCGCGCTGATCGTCAGTGCGCCAAGTTTATTCGTTCAGCCGTTGAATCTCACCCGAGGTTCAACGGTTTTTTTTGATTTTCTTCGCGAAGAAAATCAATCCCCCATAGCTCATCAGAGCGACGGGGGATGTTTCTTCATCAATCAGCGTCATGTACCCTACGTCACAACCCTTGTAATTGTCGTCTGGTAGTGTTACATTATTAAGAAGGAAAGACTATATGAAATCAATTACAAGCAAAATTTTGACATTATCGATTTTTGGCCTAGGTGCTTTTTCTTTGCTGACGCCCGGTTTAGCGATGGCGAGCAATGACGGTTGGGGTAATTTGAATTGGAATCGAACACAAGCGCAAGCAAAAGGAATGTGGCAGTTGGAAAATTGGCTTTCGGATGTGCAACAGCGTTGGAATAAATCGGACAAAAATCATCATCACGACAACAATAATGATCATCGCCAAAACGTGAATGTTAATTATGGTGGAAATAACAATGTTAATGTGCGTCAACATCAAGAAGTGACCGGTGACTTCAAGAGTGTCACTTTGGAACAAAAAGTCCGGGTTTATGTTAATGGCGTGTTAACCTCCAATGAACAACAAACATCTGTCCACAGTAATGGCGACAAAGCCGAGCAGTGGCAAGAAATTTCAGTGAAGGGGAGATAAAAAGTTTTATCAGGGACCGTCCCCGGCGTGCGGGCACGGTCCCAGATAAAACCTTGATTTTGTGTTGCTTTAGTGCTATCTTTAATTAGTTGCTAGAAATGTTTTTTGGTATTAGAAAAGGAGACGATCTATAAATCAAAGGAGTGCCTGAAGTGATGGAATGTTTCAGAAGTAATTTCAAAAGGGATGATGAAAATGAAAAGCAACACAGAGGATCGGAACAGCGAGAAAGAAATTGAATTGAAACGGGACCAAATCAAAGCGAGTTGGTCGCCAGGAAGGAGGTTGGCGAGACGAAGAATCGCCAAACAGAGAATTGTTAAACTTGCGACTCACCTCGTTATCTCCGCGAGCTAAAAACTCTCGCAATCCTCTTACACCCCGGTGCATCTCGTGCCGGGTTTTTCTTTTGGGGTATTTGGGCGTATTATTGCAAATACTGTGAGTAAGTCCCCTTTAATTAAATACTAATAAGTCGAGCGTATTTCTCGGGGATATTTGCTAACTTCATCATTCGTCTTCAACCTTTATTCATAAATTATTAATCACGCTTATGAGTATTTTACCAAGAGAAAACGAAGCCTATATAGAAGAGGCCGGCGCGGGCCAAGTCGATCGTGAATTTTTGTTGGCCAAGGCCGAACAAGGAATTAGAGCTTATTTAACGGAACAAAAGGATAAAGGAAATATTGCAGAAAATTACTACAAGATTGCTCTGGACGGTGTCTTGCCGAATTTACGCGCTTGGTATTTGGATAATTCATTAGATTTGGCTGATCGAAATTTGCGCAACGGTGTTACAAAAGCGATTGAATCGGCCAAATGGGAAGAGCTGGTAAATACTTATATTCGTCGGGCTTCTTTTAGTGCGACCGGTGGATTACGGGCTTTGATGGCGTCCGATAAAGACTCGATTTTGGCTTTGCAAAAAGACGGCTTGGAAGCGGATTATTTGAAAGGTCCGGCCACGATTAACGATGTGGTTGTGGCATTGACGGCACTGGGTGCCGCGCGTTATGGCAAAACCAAAGGTTTTAAAAAATTGATTGTCGGTTGTGATAGTCGGGTGCGTGGTGAAGATTTTGCCTGGTTGGTAGCAAAGGTATTTTTAGCGCATGACTACGAAGTCTATATTTTTGATGAGCCTTGCATGTATCCAAACATTTGTTATGCCGTGCCGACTCTAAAAGCGGATGTGGGAATATTTATTTCCGCCAGTCACAACGATTATCGCTATAACGGTTTCAAAATTACGGCCCCGCATGGCGCTTCGTTAGAAATGACCGTGCGCGACGAAATGTTTGATAATTTTATCAATAAAACCGTTCCGGCCGATATTAAATTGGCGGAGTTAAAACAAGTGCCGAAAGAGAAACTTTGGTTTCTTGGTGGTGAAACAACAGAGCAAGTTTTTGCCGACGGTGAAAATAAAGGCTTTCCAGTTGGAAAACCGCGCGAAGGTATTAACTATCTTGGGCGCGAAGATCAGATTCTCAACATCCACCTCTTGCACGTTGCACAAGTGAAAAAGTTTATGCAGAATATTGATTTGTTAAAAAATCAAAAAGACAATCCGCGCAGACTTTCCGTCGCCTATAGCGCTAATCATGGGTCGGGACGGCGCATTGTGCCCTGGCTTTTGCAAGAAGTGGGCGTGGTTGATCTAAAGGTAATTCATCGTTTCAGTGATTTAAATGGATTGTTCCCGGCGTTTTGCAGTGATCCTGGTAAGGAACAACAACCCGACCCGGGTGACGATCGTGCGGCAAAAGTCGCGGTCGACGCTTTTAAAGATGAATATCCGGACGCTTGGAAAGATTTGGATATTTTAATTTCTACCGATCCTGATGCCGATCGTAGCGGATTGGTGGTAAAAGTACCGGAGCATTTGCAGAAATACTATGATGGAAAAGATTATGTATTATTGCCGGCGGATGACGCGTGGCTATTGGTAATTTGGTATATGTTGGAACAGGAAAAACTTAAATATGGCGCGGTGCGCGACGCGGAAACAAAATATGTTAGTCTCACGCACACCACCAACGAGATGATTGCGCGGGTGGCACGAAAATATGGACTGGGAGTTGTTTATACTTGGGTGGGTTTTGTGATGTTGGGAAGTGCCGCTCGCTACGTTTGGGATAATAAGTCCGTACCACCAATCGAAGAGGGTCGCTTGGATGTGAATAATCCAAAGTGTCATTCGTTTTTCTACAAAGCGACGGATATGGCGACAGGAAAACGCGTCTTTAATGTCGCGGCCGCTGAACAAAGCGCGGGGATGTCGATTTTTGGTGGTGTGCCAAAATCGAATCGCGATTTGGGCGAAGGCGGTCATGTGCGTGATAAAGATGGTACTTTTGCGTCGCTCTTATTAACTGAACTGGCGGCATACGCCAAAGATAAAGGCTTGAATCTCTTGGAGATTATGAACCAGATGTATTTGGATCCGGCGATTGGGATGTTTGTAAATTATTACGAAGCTGATCCGATGGATGGTGCTTATCCTGGACTTCGTGGTGATACACACAAACGAGATGTTTTGATGTCTGCGATAAAATTGCACGAAGATGTACAGGCCGGTAAACCAGTTGTGTTTGGCGGTATGCCGGTAAAATCCAGTATCGCATTTTGGACAGGTAAGTATGATAAAGCCAACTGGGTAGGTTTTCCGGATGAAGGTTTGCGTTTCTACTTTGACGATGAAAAAATGAGTAGCTTCATCTTGCGTCCGTCCGGCACGGCCAATGCCATCCGGTTGCACGTTTTGCTGCAAGAAAAAGGCGAACTCAACGAAGGAAATGTGAACGAAAAACGCGTGGCATTACTCAAGAAAGCCAAAGAGATCATCGATGATGTTCGTAATCAGATTGGCGCCTCTAGGGATTTTGTGTAAAGCGTTTGTCTTTGCGAGCCATCGACCATTCCTTAGAATGGGCGAGGCGTGGCAATCTCCAAAATATAACTATCACGAGATTGCGTCGGCGCAGATGCGCCTCGCAAAGACGGATTCCTGCTTTCGGCAGGAATGACACGACGACGTTACGAAATCTGCGTAAAGCCCATGCGCGATTTCATCTCGCGTAAATTCTTTTGGGCTACTTCGTTGGCACGGCGCGCCCCGAGTTGCAAGTTGGCCATCAGAGAAGATTCATTATCCAAAAGCGTGCGTACTTTATTGCGGATTGGGGTTAATTTTTCGATTAACATTTCCGCAATATCGTTTTTGATTACGGCGTAGCCTTTTCCGCCAAATTTAACCATTGTTTCGTCAACACTAAACCCAGAAAAAGCAATGTAAATAGAGAGGAGGTTTTTTAGAGCTGGCCCGATATTTTCCGGATCAAACGTGGAACCGGAATCCGTGACCGCGGTGCGAATTTTCTTTTGAATTTCGTCTTGGGAGTCGGTCAAGAAAATCGCGTCGTTAGGGTTGCCGGATTTACTCATCTTTTTTGTCGGGTCCTTGAGCGACATTACGCGCGCCACTTCTTTAATCACGTATGGCTCGGGAACAGTGAAAAGGTGGTTGTAGGTATTGTTAAAACGTGTTGCGAGGGTGCGGGTTAATTCCAGGTGTTGGATTTGATCATCGCCCACCGGCACGAGATCAGTTTGGTAAAGCAAAATATCTACTGCCATGAAAACAGGGTAAACAAATAAGCCTGCGCTGACTGATGGTTGGTTCTCACCCTTCTCTTTAAATTGTGTCATGCGTTGGAGTTCCCCATATTTTGTTTGACAGGCCATAAGCCATGTTGCTTCCGTGTGCGCGGGAACGTGTGATTGCACAAATAAAATACTTTTTTCCGGATCAATACCGATTGCCAGCAGTGTTGCGGCAGTTGTTAAAACTTTTGTTTTATAACTCGCAACGTCGTATGGCATAGTAATGCCGTGCATGTCGACAATCGACCAAAAACAGGTGTTGCTCGATTTTTGCAAATTAACCCATTGTTTTAGTGCACCAAGGTAGTTGCCGATGTGGGGAACACCAGTGGGCTGAATTCCCGAAAAAACACGTTTGTTGGAAGGGTATGGCATAGGAATAGGATAGCAGGGTACAGGGGTCAGGGTACAGGGGTCACAAAACAGCTCCTGTTTTGCAGGGGCTGTTTTGTTCTTAATATTTATTATACTTCAATTAATAGTGGAATAATCATTGGACGGCGTTGCGTCTTGTTGAACAAGAATTGTCCTAGATCATCGCGGAGTTTGGATTTCACATAGGCCTCATTTGGGGGAGTAGGGTTTTGATCCTTACTGCAGGTTTTTTCCATAATCTCCTTGATTTTCTTTTGGGTTTCGTCGATAAGCGCTTTTTGCTCTTTCATATAAACGAAGCCGCGGGAAACAATATCGGCCTTACCGAGCATTTCACCATTGGCGTGCGCCATCTTGATAATCGCGACGATAATTCCATCGGAGGCGAGAATTTGACGATCACGTAATACCACATCGGCCAAATCACCGACACCTAATCCATCGACCATAATATAGTTAATTGGATAACGTTCTTCCATCACTTTGGCTTCATGCTGACGTACTTCGATTACTTGTCCGTTATCCGGATAAAGAATTCGTTCTTTTGCGACACCAACGTCTTGTGCTAAACGACCATGTACTTTGCGATGATAGTAATCGCCGTAAGCGGGAACGAAGAATTCCGGTTTTACCATAGCGAGCATTTCTTTCAAATCTTCTTGTTTGCCGTGACCGCTTGAGTGTACGTCCATCATTTGATTGTGATAGACTTCGGCTCCTTGACGGGAAAGATAATCTTTCAGATGCCCCACGGCCCGTTCGTTGCCGGGAATAGCGGACGAGGAAAAGATAACAGCATCGCCCTGTTGAATGGCCAGAGTGCGATGTTCTTTGTTAACGATGCGCATTAGTACGGCCTGTTCTTCGGCTTGCGCGCCGGTGCAGATAATCAAGACCTTGGAAGGCAACATTCCGTTCGTTTCTTCCGAAGAAATAATCGTGCCCTTTGGAACCTCAATATATTTTAATTCTTGAGCAATTTCTACCGCAGTACGCATGCTGAAACCTTCCACGGCCACTTTACGACCATAATTAACAGCCAGTGTCATTAGTTGTTGAACTCTCCGAACATTACTGCCGGTTGTCGAGGCAATAATTCTACCTTCCGTCTCTTTGAAAATCTTTTCAAGGGTGTCCATTACCGTTTGTTCCGGAATGGTACCGCCCGGGACGTTGCTGTTTGTAGAATCGCCAAACATTACCGTTACGCCACGTTTTCCAATTGATTCAATGTGGCCACGCGGTGTTGGCGCGTCGTGCACCGGATTAGAATCGAATTTCCAATCGCCCGTGATAAACAATGTACCGGAAGGCGTGCGGACAACGAGTCCAATCGCGTCGGGCACACTGTGTTGGGCGTGAAATGCTTCGATTTCGAAATTACCTAAACGTAAAACGTCTTCCGCTTTTACTTCTTGCGTAATTGGTTTTGCTTGTGAAGGGAAATCCAAGTGCTTTTTTTGGATAAGTTTTGATGTAAAAATGGAACTGTAGACCGGTTGATTACCAATTCTTGGAAGAATGTGCGGTAATGCTCCCATATGGTCTAAGTGGGCGTGGGTAATAAATACACCGCGGATATCGCGCTCGCGTCCTCTTAACATTGAAATATCGGGAATGATGTAATCAATACCCGGCATGTCTTCTTCCGGAAACATTAAACCGGCGTCGACAATAATAATATCGCGTTTGTATTCAATGGCCATACAATTGCGAGCACCAGTTTCATCAAAACCGCCGATTGGGATAACGCGTAAAACGTTGTCATCACGTAATGGCAATGACGGGCTTTCGACACGGCGAGTTACCAACATTGTTGGCCCGCCTTTTTTCTTAAAATTCTTTTCCGGGCGTCGGGAGTTAGTACGATTTGGTTGTGTGCGGGGGCCGTTGCCGACGGGGGCCGTATTTTGATGTGGTGTCGCATTTTGGCGCACCGGTCCGCGTTGGGTGTGTTGCGGTTTGTGTGGTCGGTTAAAATTCTTGGGACCACGATTGTCACGATTTTTTTGGGGCACCGGCCCGTTATTTTTCCCTGGAATACTTGGTACTGCTGGGGGTGCGAAACTTGCTGTAAACATTCTATCTATAAAATAAAAAAATTAATCTGTACAAAACGGTTTTTCGGTGGATGTAAGGCAAAAAATTATCGCCAAACTGATCTACCCTAGAAGCAAGGGTGAAACAACTCTAGAGAGCTGTGAGGCAGTGTTACCACGTGCCGTAAGGAATATAAATTCCTTAAGTACTTTGATAGTGTAACATGGCGCGATAATTTTGTCAAAAATGATCATTTTTTATTAGTCAGTGAGAAGCTCCGAGACTCGGCGCTTTCGAGCGCCTAGAGTCTCGGAGTTCTTCGATTCTTGTGCAAAACGACTCAACAGGATGTTGAATCGTTTTGTGTACATTTTATAGTTTCGCAAAGCGAAACAAATCTCGAGTGCCGAGGGCGGGAGTTGGTCACAAATAAATTTTCTGACGAAAATTTTTCGCGACCCCCGCTCGCGGTTTTTGCCTTGCCCTGCGGGGCAAACAAAAACATCGCTGCGCGTTTCAAATCCCCCGCAACACAAGCAGTTGTGTTGCGGTTTAGCACCATTAAAAGGCTCAGAAAAGCCTTTTAATGGTGCCGAGGGCGGGATTTGAACCCGCAAGCCCTTACGAGCACTACGACCTGAACGTAGCGTGTTTGCCAATTTCACCACCCCGGCTTGCCATATTTTTACTACAGAGTTGGTCTTACGTAAACAAAGGAAAATAAAATTAGAGATTCTCCTGCGAAAGGAAAATCCCTAATTTTTCCCTATTTTGTTTATTGCTTTAAAAGTTTCTTAAATTCTTCCACCATGTCTACCGGGGACGGGTTGATGCCTAATTGCAATGCAAGGTTGTATGAGAACCAGTCGCCAATGAGCAGTGTCGAAAAAACTTTCTCTGCTTTTGTGGCGCCTTTGATTTCTACGAACGAAACCTTGATACCTTTTTCGGTGAGTAATCGCGCGGTGATTTCCATCCGCTTTAGAATCATTGGTTCGGTTGCTTGGTCACGCAAAATGACGATATGAAAACTGCCGTGAGGCAAAGTCCACCCACACATTTCGTTGTGGTTGAGTTCCGGGAAGAAATTCCAGAAGGCGGGTGTTTTGGCGTTTTCGTTGCACTTGATTTTCCAGATGCGGGCTACTGACTTGTATTCATTGCTTGTGTAGATAATCGGTGTGACGGTTTTGAATTCCGGCGCCATTTGTTCGCCAAGGCGCCGCGCTTCCGCCATTGATTCCGTTAAGTTTTTTGAAACCGCTTCAATTCTTTCTTTTGCATTCGGAACAGCCAATCCTAAACGGGAAAGAAGTGCGGCAAAAATTCCTATGGTATAACCGGTCGCGCAACGTGGTTGAATGTTGGATGGTGTCGCTGGGATTTTTATAAATGGGATGCCATCGTTTATGCACCGTTTTTCCAAATCACCACCCGCCGCAATTCCCATCAGTGGCAAACCAAGTTCTTTTGCTTTTTCGTATGCTGAAAGCGTTTCTTCCGTATTGCCGGAAAAAGAACTGGCGATTACCAGAGTATTTTTGTTTACCCAATGCGGTAAGCCATATGCGCGATGAATATGAATTGATGTTGTAATTATTCCGCTGTCTCGCAGTAGTGCGGCAAACATCCAAGAGCCACCCATAGCGCACACTAAAACCTTTTCAATTTTCTCGGATGGTGTCCAGGTTGCCACTTGTTCAGCGGACTTTAAACCATCTAAATATTGCTGGGGCGAGTCAAGAATGACCTGCTCCATGTTCTCTTTATCTAATGGGTTTGTCATAGTGTTTTTATTTTATGCCTGCTTGACAAAGTTGGCCAATGGAATGATAATACAAAGTTCCTTTAAGTTTAATAACCAACCACATTTTCCGGAGAACAAAAATGATTACCGCAGAATTACGCGAATGGCTTTGCGTTAGTGGTCACATTTTCTTTCACAAGGGGGCGATTCCTGATGCAGGCGCAGATATTTTGGAAATTGCTCAAGCGGCAGAAATCAATGCGCGGGTTTGTTGTCCGTGTGGTGCCGTTTCTATGATGGAGTTTCCTTTGGGTGAAATCTCTCGAGGTGACGTCTATCCGTTGGTTCGTTGTGAATCAGTGGTTGTGCCGGCTGGGCAGTATTTTGACGCCGAAGGAGAAAGGTTTGAGGAGGGTAGTACTGCCATACTGGAAGTGCGCAATATTGATACTTTGCTCAGTGCTTTGGAACTGAGCGAAGAGCCATAAAACGTCACATCGCGACCACCTCGGCCGCGATTTTTTTATTCGATAATGCGAACCTGTGTCCGATCACGGAACGGAGCAACCTTGCTCCGTTCCGTGATCGGTGTTGGTCGCCACTACCTTGCTGATTATTTGCACGAATTGTTCAAGATCTCCCAAATTGTTTTGGAGGTTTTCGTATACTATTTCCGGATCAACGTCCAAATAATCGTGGACCAAGACATTGCGGAAACTTTTCGCTTTTGTCAGTTTGACAGCGAGTTCTTCGGACAAGATTCCCGAGTTTGCCAATATTTCAAATTCACTATTTTTTTCGCCGGGCTTTTGTAATTTGTTTTCAATTATTAAATAACGCGCGATATCAACAACGGTCTCCAGTCCTGTTTGGAACAGGCGTTCCACCGAAAGTTCGTTGCGTTCATCGGCAAAGTATTCGTTTTTCGACAGCGCTTGGTATTTTTTCAGCTTTTCCAGTGTTTCTTCCAGCGAGGATAATTTATTGACGACTATTTCTTTAGTTATTTCAGTCATTATATTATGATGCGGTTAAATTGTTTAAGAAAGATTGGTTGTAAAGTTTCAGAAAATCTTTTTGGTCGTCGTATTCACGTAAAACCGCCATCTCGAATTTTACGCGTTCTCCATGTTCTTTTTCCGCTAGAACAATACCTTCACTGATCACCGCCATCCGCAAAGCGAGCGGGGCTTGGTTGAGTACGGAAATATCCAGCGCTTCTGTTGGTACATCAAAAATTTTTCCAATTATTTCGTGCGCGATTAAACGCGCGTCAAACTGTGTCTGTTTTGAAGCATTGGGATCCAAAAATAAGGCGATGTCGATATCGCTTTCCTCATGTATGTCGCCGGAAACGGCGGAACCGAAAATATAGGCAAACAAAATCGGAAGGCCGGCCATTTCTTTTTCGGCCAGTTTGTTTAAATCGTCTGTGACAGTAATTTTCTTCGCGCCAAAGCGTTTCATCAGTCAAATTTAGCTTATTAATGCGCTATTGACAAGGAATCAAAAAGGGGGCAAAATAGGGTGTTCTTTAGCTTACCCCACACCCCGTGCAAGCGTGCCGGAAGGGGACTAGTGGGAACACTTTTTCGGGAGGAATTTGAGATGTTGGGTTCTTTGCAAACTTTATCTATTATTCTCTGTGTTGTTTCCATTCTTTGTTGTCCCTATCTATTTCCTGTTTTGTGTCGGAATCTTCACTATTTTTGGAACAGGTGGAAGATGGGGCGACCGCGACCAATTGTTTACATGTGTCGTCCAAATGGCAGTAAACGAATTGGATTCGTTCTGCGACGTGATTTCCAGAAGGCGGAGAAAAAATTCTGGAAAGAAAAGCGTCGTCAAGATGTGTGGCACGGAAAAGGATGGACTGGAGAATGGGACGCGGTAAGGATTCCTGTTGCACCGGTGTTCGTTTTTGATGCAGATTTGCCTACGTATAATTTGCTGAAGAAATACTGCTATTTGCAGGAGGCGGTGTTTCTTGTGCCGTTGGATAGCTATGGTCCCTCATTCGATGAGTGTTGGCTACACTTTCGGGGGGTCGTGAAATAGTTTTGTACGGAATCTGCCAGATGAGTAATTGGCACGTACTTCTTGAACGGTCTTAGCATCGCGACCACCTCGGTCGCGATTTTTTTATTGCCCATCGGAATGGGCAATAATCCCCCTTAGCTCATCAGAGCGACGGGGGATGTTGCCTTGTTTTGTATCGATTATATCGATACAAACGGAAGATTGCTTACACGAAATCGGTGACCGACCCTGACCGCAGGGACGGTCCCCGATTAACTTCTCAAATCCTTATACTATATACCAAATACCATATACAAATCTAAATACAGTAAAAATATAGGATTTTATAGGATGTTGATAGGAAATGACATGCTACTCCCTACTTCTTCCACACCCGCCTTGTCTTCATGTACCAAGTGGAAATTGTATTGAAGCGTTGGGCCGGTAGCTGAATCGCATCCAGCATTTGGCCACGAACATTATTGTGCAACGCGTAATTATAGGTTGGACTGTAAAGGAATAATGCGGGAACAGCACCAATTAGACGTTCTTGGAATTTTTTATACGTTTCTTCACGTTTGGCGATGTCGGTTGTTTTGCGTGCTTGTTCCAAAAGCTTGTCGGACTCGGTGTCTTTGTATAAAGCCAAATTTAAGCCCGGGTCGCGAGTTGCTGTGGAGTGCCAAAAAGGATATGGATCTGGGTCGGCTCCTAAAACTTCGCCATAAAGAATGGCATCGTAGGCACGTGGGCGGATAGCTTCGCTTTGAACAGTTCCTACGGTTTGCGCTTCCAGTTTTACATCCGCGCCAATCGCGCGCCATTGTTCCGCCAATAAGTCCGCCGTCTTGGTATATTCCGGCCAATCGGTGGTTGTGAGTGTGAAAGTAAAAGGTTTTCCATTTTTTTCGCGAATGCCTGTTTTGTCGTTAACCTTCCAGCCGGCATCGTCCAAATTTTGCTTGGCTTTTTCCGGATTATATTCAACCCGACCCAAACCTTCTTGGTAGCCCAAGAAACCCGGCGGGATTGGTGTATCAATCCGTGTTCCTTCATTGTACAACGCTTCGCGGATAATTTTATCGCGGTCGATGGCTAAATCTAAAGCTGTACGAATCGTTTGATCGGCCAACACTGGTTGACGGGCTTGATTGAAAAAGACGGCAAAATACTGTGGTAGTTTAGCGCGATATATTTTTGCACTACGAATGCGATTAATTTCGCTAACTAATGATGGTGGCACAAAACTCATACCGTCGACTTTGTTGCCCTGAAAAGCACGCAGTAATTCATCGTTACTTTGATAAAAAGAGAAAATAATGTTGTTGATAAGGGGACGCTTTCCGTAGTAACCGTCAAAGCGGGCAAGTTCATATTCGCGCACTTCCCCCATTGTGCTTTTCTTCAACTTCTTAAACATAAATGGTCCCGTGCCGATAGGTTTTAGGTTTTGTTCCGCGAGAGTGATATTTTTTGGTTCAACATTGGCCCAAACATGTTCGGGCATAATTGCCTGGGTGAGGTTGTAAAGGAAGGGGGCGTATGGTTCGCGTAAGGTAAAACTCACTGTTTGGTCATCTATTTTGTTGGCTACAACACTTTGAAAAATCGGTGCGGCAGGACTCTTGGCGTCGGGGTTTTGAATTGTTTGGATGGTAAACAAGACATCATCAGCATTAAATTGTTCACCGTCTTGCCACTTGATCCCTGTGCGGAGATGCGCCGTGTAGACTTTTCCATCGTCGCTAATATCTACTTTTTCCGCCAAATCACCGACAATATTTTTATTTTCATCTACGCGCATTAGTCCTGAATAAACTAAGCGGGAAATATTCATATCAACATCGTTTGTGCGTGCCAGAACAGGAGAAATATAGCGTGGTTGCCCAACCGCACCCTCGCGGTAGGTGCCACCTTCCTTTGGAATTAAAACTGTTTTTTCGCGGATGAATAAACCGGCACCCCAAATAACGCCGACAATTACAACCGTTACGCAAATCATTAGTGTTTTTCGTTCACGCTTTGAAAGACTGTGGCCAAGAGTGGAAAAAATTCTATTCATTAAAGACATATGTTTTTAAAAAGGATTACGTAAAAAACTTACGACACTATAATCATACGCGGTTTTATTTCCGCATGGGCTGGCGTCGCGATTGCCGTTTTTGTCAGCTTCCAATTTAGCTAATAATTCAAAACTCGATGGGCTGGTTTTCCAATAGAAATAATCGTTGGTGGTATTTTTATAAACAGGATCGGTTGGAAAAAGTTTTTCTGATTTGGCATATTTTTTGTCTTGACGTAAGCTTTCTTCAATTTTATTCAAAATGTCTTTATTGGCGGAATCGGATAAGGTGCCACACCAAGAGGAAGCGTTTTCCGGTGGGTAAGTACCGTGGGTTTTTTCGAAGCGACCCAAGGCTAATTCTATGTCTTCAATGTCATGTTTCCGCACAATGTCGCGGGCTTGTAAAGCTTGTAAACGTAAGGCCCAAGCGCCAATAAGCACAAAAACCACGGTCACCAAAGGGAAGGTGTACCTATTCTTGAATATCTGCGCAGAGAATTTCATCACTTGTAGTTAACTGTTTTCTAATGATTTCGAGACTGAAAACAGTTTACGACTCATGGCGAAAGGTCTTTTCGTTGCGTCTTAGAAGATAATCTGAAGCAACGGGACTGTCAAGAAAGCCACGGCGAGCAAAATCGTAGCTTGGTGAAGGCGTTTTTCGAAACCGCGTTTGGTGTGATATGTAGCGGAACTGCCGCCAAAAGACTGTCCCAGGCCCGCGCCACGATTCTGAAGTAAAACGGCCGTAATAAGGAGGACAGAAATTACTACTTGGATAACGAGGAAGATGGTTTTGGAGTTCATAGATGATAGCTTAGGACGAAAACGGCAAAAGGAAAAGGATGGAGAAAATCAGGGTCGTTCCGGCTAGCCCTATTAGTTGGCTTGTAATGGGGGGAGTAAGGCCAAAACCGGACGTCAGACCAATGGCAATGGCGACTATAATTATGCGTAAGCCGTAGATTCGGACCGGTCTTGGAATGAAAAAAAGGATTAAAGCGGCACCGCCTTGGATAATAAAGAGAACCATTTCGCCGATCGCGACAAATAAACCCATAAGGGCGTATGTTTGCCAAGCACCATCAGAATTGATTCCGGGGATTAGGGTGGCCGCCACCCATGTGCCGGCAGTGGCGAGGAGAAATCTAAACAAGAACCTTTTCATGTGGGTATTATACACCAAACATGCGAAAAATTTTCAATAATCAATTTCCAATTATCAATGAATTATCAATTAACTAATTTTCAATGACGACGCCGAATTGAAAATTGGAATTTGATCATTAATTGATAATTGGCCATTGAAAATTGATACTTATATTCTATCTTCTTAAAAATTCTATTAATATCTCTGTTTTTTTAGAACCTAATATTTTTTCTAATTCTTCAACTGTTGCTGCTCTGATTCCGGCCAATGATCCAAATGCGCGGAGTAACTTTTTGCGAGTGCCTGGTCCAATGCCCGGAATTTCTTCGAGGATTGATTTTGTCATTCGCTTTTTTCGAAGGAGGCGGTGATAACTGATTGTGAATCGGTGCGCTTCGTCGCGCATCCGTTGCATTAAATAAAAAGCGGGGGAAGTACGATCGAGGATGATTGAAGAAGAATTTTTTGTGGTAAAAATTTCTTCTTCTCGTTTGGCGAGAGAAATTAATGGGATCTTTAAATCAAGTTCAGTAAAAAGTTTATTGATCGTATTTAATTGCGGTTTGCCACCGTCGAGAACAATCAGGTCAGGTAGAGGCCAGCGCGATTTTTCCTCCCTTGATAAAGGGAGGCGGGGAGGGATTTTGTTATTGGGCCGCGAAATCTCCCTTGTTCCCCCTTTATCAAGGGGGAGACGGCTCTTAAATCTTCGTGTCAGTGTTTCCCGCATCATTCCTACATCGTTTGGTTCACCGTCGTTGATAATTTTAAATTTGCGATATTCCGATGGCACGGATTTTCCGTCGATGAAAACCACCATCGAAGCGGTCGCCAATTTTCCTTGAATGTTTGAAATATCATATGTCTCAATTCGTTTTGGTAGGGTTGGAAGATTCAACTTTTCCTGTAGGTCGGTAATACTCTTGAGTAAATTTTGGGGACTTTGTAATTCTGTTTCAGAACGGTTCAATGATTCTTGGGCATTTGTATTTGCCATGTCGATTAACTGTTTTTTCCAGCCACGTTCTGGAAATTTGATAGTCAGTCTTTGCGAACCCCGCCCTTGGCGGGGTGAAGCAATCTCGTCGGCGTTTTGAATCGGGGGATTGCTTCGCCTCACTGCGGTGATGGCTCGCAATGACGACGACGGTGTCGGCAAATAAATAATCTTTGCTCCTCCTTGTGCTGTCGGTAAATATTGCGCTAGAAATTCTTCCCAAATGTCTTTTTCTTCTTTCTTGTCCGGTAAAAGCAATGGGAAAATTTGTCGTCCAATAATCCGACCTTGGCGTAATTGCAGAAGGGCGATACTGCCATGACCGCCACGGTGCGCCAAACCAAACACATCCGCATTTTCATTTCTTGTTGTGATCACGTCCTGTGGAATCATTGTTTGCTGAATCGCTTTAATCCGGTCGCGTAAAGCGGCGGCTTTTTCGTAATGTTGTTGTTCACTTAGCTCATTCATTCGTTCAGTTATTGCACCAAGTACTGCATCAGTATCGCCATCCAAAAACTTTTTTAAGCGGACGAAATTGTTTTGGTATTCTTCGAGGCTAATCGCGCCGACACAAATTCCCGGGCACAAACCGATGTGATAGGCGAAACAGGGACGACGTAATCCCTCCCGCGCTGGCACCCCCTCAAACGTCCGCTGGACGTTCTTGGTGGCCCCGCCTCCCTTTGGAAAAAGGGAGGGGACGCCAACGCTTCCCTCCTTTTTCCAAAGGAGGGCGGGGGTGGATTTTCCCGGGTCAGGATATCCGCACCAAGGAAAAAACTTTCGCGCTTCTTTTAATGTCTGTCGTACCGCTCGAGAATTTGGATAAGGGCCACGATACCACGCACCATCCGTTGCAACTTTTCGTTCCAAAGAAACTTTTGGATAGGCTTCATTAGAAATCCTTACGTATAGATAAGATGAATCATCAACCAAGCGCACATTATATGGTGGTCGGTGTTTATGGATTAGCGTGCCTTCCAATACCAGGGCTTCCGTTTCATTTTTTACAATTATTGTCTCAACCGAAAAAGCGAGCTTCACCATCTCGACCTTGAGTGGTTCAAGTCGAGTTGGTGCAAAATATTGGGCGACACGTTTCTTTAGTGATTTCGCTTTGCCAATATAAAGGATCGCGCCTTTGGCGTCTTTAAATTGGTAAACACCGGGTAAGTCGGGAAGGTTTTTGGCTTGATTTTTTAATTCATTTTCCATTCAGGATGATTTTAGGGGCAAAAATGACCAATGACCAATACTCAATGGCCACTCAATTATTAAATGATTTAATGTCCAATTTTGAATCCGTGTTTAGTGTCTATTAGTTAATTGGTTATTGAGTGGTCATTGGCCATTGGGATTTGGTCATTCGTCGTCCGCCCCTAGCTTGACATATATATTGTAATAAGCAATAATGGCGGGTCGTGAGATGGGGCGGTTCTTGGTTTTATTTGTGTGCATGGGAGTAAAACATGTCCATTCTTGAATTGGTATGTCTCTGTGTTTCGTTGGTTTCGTTCCTGGTCGGGTTGCTGGGGGTGGCTGTTTGCCTGTCGTTGTGGAAGGAAAGTAAAGATGCACGGTTGCAGTTGATATTAATGATTTTGATGACACTTTCTGGATTTTCCACCTTTGTTGTGGTTCGTGAGGAATATGATCGAGGACATCATGACCCTGTTCAGCAAGAAATTGAAAGAACGGAGGCCGTAACTCCGCCACTAATCTCGCCAGGCACAGTGGTTCCGAATTGAGTGGGTCATGTCCATGAAGTCGTCGTTCGTCGAGCTCTCCATGTGAGAGCTTTTTTATTTTAGATTTTAAAACATTTGAAATTGAATACCCGCCACGACGGCGGGTCCGCCCGATGGCGGAAAAATTTTAAATTTCAAATTAAAAATTGGGAGGTTGATTTCTTGAGCTTGCTTCGATAGACAGAGGGGTCGCTTAGTTGCACTTGCCATGAGGGTGATCCCGTGCTACACTCTCGCGCAGTCACTTTTAAATTACTTTTGCAATGGCAAATGTTATCACCATCCGCGGGGCGCGCGTTCATAACTTAAAAAACGTCGATGTAACCATTCCACGCGACAAGCTGGTGGTTATCACCGGACTCTCGGGTTCCGGTAAATCTTCTCTCGCTTTTGATACACTTTACGCGGAAGGGCAACGTCGTTATGTTGAATCGCTTTCCGCTTACGCTCGGCAGTTCTTGGGTTTGATGGACAAACCGGACGCCGACCAAATTGACGGGCTAAGTCCGGCAATTTCCATCGATCAAAAATCCGGGACACGCAATCCGCGTTCTACGGTAGGTACTGTTACAGAAATTTACGATTATCTTCGTTTGCTTTTTGCCAGAACCGGTGTCCCGCATTGTCCGCAGTGTGGAAAGATGATTCGTCGTCAAACAATCAAGGAAATTACCGATCAGATTTTGAATTTGCCGGACGGCTCAAACATTATGGTGTTGGCGCCCAAGATTCGCGACCGCAAAGGTGAGCACAAACAAATTTTCAAAGAAATTGAACAGCAGGGTTATGTGCGCGCTCGTGTCGACGGCTCGGTTTATGATTTGCAAGAAGCGCAACAATTGGAATTGGATAAACAAAAAAAGCATTCTATTGAGGTTGTGATCGATCGCTTGTTAATTGATAAGCGCAACTTGGATCGTCCGCGCATTGCCGACTCGGTAGAAACAGCAACCCGTATTGGTGGGGGCATTGTGATCATCGAAGATCGCACCGCGAAAAAAGATTTTGTTTATTCTGAACAATTTGCTTGTTCGGATTGTGGGATCAGTTTGACCGAAGTGGAACCAAGAATGTTTTCGTTTAATAGTCCGCACGGCGCGTGTCCGGCTTGTACCGGTCTTGGTACGCAATTGGAAGTAAACGAAGAACTTGTAATTCCTAATCGCAAATTAACTTTGGCCGAAGGCGCCATTAAACCGTGGAGTCGCCGGATGCGTGGCAGTTCATGGGCGATGTGGATTTTGGAAGCAGTGGCTAAAAGAAACCATTTTTCGTTGGATGTGCCGGTTAGTAAGTTATCGGAAGAAGTAATGGAAATTATTATGTTTGGTATGGGTGACGAAAAAATCACTGTGAAAACCGAAGAGGGTACGACGATGGAAACAAAATTTGAAGGTGTGGTTCCCAATTTGATGCGTCGCTACAAAGAAACGGATTCGGATTATGCCAGAAGCGAAATCGAGCGTTATATGGTGAGCAAGCCCTGTCCGGTTTGCAAAGGGAAGCGTCTTAAGCCGGAATCATTAAGCGTTTTCTTGGCCGGAAAAAATATGCACGAAGTTGTGTCATTAACTATCGCTGATAACTACAAACTCTTTTCTGATCTCGCGCAAAACCCGAAATCACACGAAACTTTTGGTCCACGTGAGCAAATTATCGGCAAGCAGGTATTACTGGAAATTCGTGCTCGCTTGAAGTTTTTACTCGACGTCGGTTTGGATTATCTGACTTTAGATCGTTCGGCCGCCACATTGGCCGGCGGTGAAGCGCAACGGATTCGTTTAGCCACACAAATTGGTTCCGGTCTCGTTGGGGTGCTTTATATTTTGGACGAACCGTCAATTGGTTTGCATCAACGCGATAATTCGCGCTTGATTGGCACATTGAAAACTTTGCGTGATTTGGGTAACTCGGTAATTGTTGTGGAACACGACGAAGAGATGATTCGTAATGCGGATTATGTGATTGATGTCGGGCCGGGCGCCGGTGAACACGGCGGGCAAATTGTTTTCGCGGGAACGGCGAAAGCATTGGAAAAATCCAACACGCTTACCGGCAAATATCTCGCCGGAAAAATGGAAATTCCTGTGCCGAAGAAAAAGCGCGCCGGAAATGGAAAGACATTGGTCATCAAAGGCGCGACCGAACACAATTTACAAAACGTCGATGTAAAAATTCCGTTGGGTAAATTTGTTTGCGTGTCCGGTGTTTCCGGTTCCGGAAAATCGACATTGATTAACGATATTCTCTCGAAGGTCTTGGCCAAAGAATTCTACGGGGCCAAAGATTTGCCGGGTAAACACGATAGTGTTCAAGGTCTGCAAAATCTCGACAAAGTAATTATGATTGATCAATCGGCAATTGGTCGCACCCCACGCAGTAATCCTGCCACATATACCGGCGTCTTTACCGCGATTCGCGAATTGTTTTCGGCCACTCCGGAAGCAAAAGTGCGCGGTTATGATGCCGGACGTTTTTCTTTCAATGTACGTGGTGGTCGTTGTGAAACCTGTCAGGGTGACGGAGTGATTCGGATTGAAATGCAATTTTTACCGGACGTTTACGTGGAGTGCGAAGAGTGTCACGGTAAACGTTACAATCGCGAAGCGTTGGATATTCTTTATAAAGGAACAACGATTGCGGAAATTTTGAATATGACGGTGGAACGGGCGCACGAATTTTTCCGTGCTATTCCGGCGATTGAATCGAAATTGGCCGTGCTTGAACAAGTTGGTCTTGGCTATGTCCACTTGGGTCAACCGGCGACGCAACTTTCCGGTGGTGAAGCACAGCGCATTAAATTGGCCACAGAACTTTCCCGTCGCGCCACCGGTAAAACAATTTATATTTTGGATGAACCGACAACGGGTTTGCATTTCGATGATGTCCGTAAATTGTTAACTGTTTTGCATGCGTTGGTCGACAAAGGTAATTCTGTTTTAGTCATCGAACACAATCTCGATGTTCTTAAAGCGGCCGATTGGATTATTGATTTGGGCCCGGAAGGTGGAAACAAAGGCGGAGAAATTATCGCCGAAGGTACGCCGGAAGAAGTATCACGCGTGGCGAAGAGTTACACAGGGCAGTATTTGAAGGGGATGCTGGGGAAGAAAAAGACAAAATAAATCCCAATTTCCAAATCCCAAAACCCAACAAAATCCCAAAATCATAATGACCAAAACGGTTAGTCTTTGGAATTTAGGTGATTAGGATTTTGTTGGACATTGGTCATTGGGGTTTGGGTTTTATTACCAATCATTATTTTAAATCGTGTATAATAACCCCATGCAGTTAAATCTTTGGAAAAGAGTAGTGTTCTATGGTCTTGCCCTCTGGGTGATTGTTTTTGCGGTTATTTCTCTTTTGGTTTTGTTGGGTCTGACTAATCGTTCTATCCCGACAGATTTTGTTTTGTTTTTAGCGGCAGTCTTACTCTGTTGGACTTTTTCCAGTCGGTTGCATCTTGTATCAATGTCACAAGGCCTGCTTGTGGGTTGTGCTTGGTTGGCAATCAATATGTTGTTGGACTACACGGTGATTGTTCGTGGCTTTAATGGCGGTGATTTGGGTTTCTATCAAACGTGGATCATTTGGGGACATTATGCTTTGCTGTTGGTTGTCCCAATTATCGCCAGTTCGCGACGACAAGTGGCGCCGCAGTAAAGTAAAAACTCAGTAATCGCTCACTGGTTAAGGAAAAAGCCGTCGCGGACACATCCAAGGTGGCCATTCATGGCTTCCTTGGATGTGGTGTAGGTTCGCGTAACGTCGTTACGACGCTACTAACCCACACCACTTCCGATGAAGGCCAAGCGTGGCCCACATCGGAAGTGAGTGCGACGATTCAAATTTTTCCTCGACCTGTGAGCGGTTACACCGGTCACGCTTGACAAAAACTGCCAACGGGTGTATAATTACCCGTTATTGTTTTTTCAAACCCAAAGGAGATAACGAATGACGACGTAAAGAGCGCCTTGGCAGAATTGGCGCTAGAACAGAAATACCCTCAAAAGTCGCAGTAGGCGATGAGGGAATTACTGCCCACAGCCTTGGAAAGTGGCTGAAACCGATGGAGTGGATGCGAGAAAACGTTTGGCTGGCGTCTAACCAATATTGGGACAGACATCCTCGTGTTCTACAAACCGGTAAAAATTTCCGCGGTGTCCGGGTGAGGGATCAACTTTGTGCCCATGAAATCGATTACGACCTTCATGGGGCTAACGCAAAGGCCGATAAACTCGGGCTCAACTCTGAATCCCACTGGACAAAGGATTGTCCGCCGACAGGCAACCGTGATCCGGCTTTGGTGGTAACTAAAGGGTAGCCGCAAGTAGTTTGTTTTGAGGAGGTCGCGATTCAACTCGCCACCTCCTCGCTTTCTCTTTGCTCGCAGTATTGCGAGTAAAGATGAAGGTTGCTTTGGTTCGAATCTGTCGGGACGAAAGCATAATTGTTTTTTCAAAATCAGGGCGGCTGTCATGGGCCGCGAGACAGATCCAACAAATTGTTCATGAAAGGACATCAACCATGGCGAATCGTGACTTGTTCCGGGAAATCGTCGAGTCTTTGATTGTGCCGGCCAGCGAAGGTGTGGGTGACGCGGCTGAAAATCTGCTTCGGCTGTGCGCGAATGCGCGACCGGAAGCGGTTGAGGCGCTGGGCGACGTCGTTGAACTCGAAGTGCTGCTTTCGGCCATCGAGGGCTACAAACAGCGCCAGGTTTTCGGAGGTTCAGGCGAAGCACAGGCTGAGATTCCGGAAGAGCTTGCCAGGGACGACGACGAGTTCATGAGCACTCGGCAAGCGGCCCGGTTGTTGCGCGAAAAGGGACGGCCGAATTTCGCCACAACGGTTGGTCAACTGGAAGAACTGATCCACACCGACCAGGCGCGCGAGTTGGTTAATCTTCTGCACACGGTCGGTCAGATCCAAGAACTACAGATTCCCTGGGGACTGAAGTTCTCGAGCTACCTCAATGAGGCTGCGGAACGGATCGTTACCCGCTTGTTGCAACTTGTGGTCGAGTGGATGGAGGATGGCGCCAAACAGGACGCTTCCCGGCTGGCTCGCGATTTCGGTGAAGTCGGACTGGCGGCCGTCCAGCGGCTGATCAAGGCAGGTCGGCTCCCATTTCGGGTCGAAACCTATATGGGGCCGGATGCCCTGGATAGGGTTCGCTCGGCGGCCAATCAACCGATCGCGTTGCGCTGCGCTTTGCTCGGGGTGGAGTATCACGAGCGGAGTGTCAGTCGGTGCGAGAGCCCGCGTGCGGATCGTCGCGAGATGGCCCCCGCGTAGGTTGGTCAAGTGGGGTAGAGTCACGGGTGTTCACGCGAAGTGGCACCCGTTTTTTTGTTCAAAAAATAGGGTACGCTATGTGTGTGGAAACTAATAATTTAAAAATCGAACAAGCGATTCTTGCCACGCTGGCCTACCACGATATTTTGAATATGCCGTTAACGGCGACCGAAATTTGGCGGTATTTGTTTAGAGAACAACCAATCAGGGACCGACCCTGCATACAGGGACGGTCCCTGATTGGCGCATCGCTTACGGAAACAGAAAACATACTTAAGAATTTGTACAAATTTAATGAAATCGAATTTCATTCAGGCTACTACTATTTCCTCGAACGACAAGATTTAGTTGAAAAGCGTCTAAAAATGCACGCGTTGGCGCAAATTAAGTGGAAACGGTTGCGACGCATCGTTTGGTTTTTGCAGGCGATTCCTTTTTTGGAGATGGTGGCGGCGAGCGGCTCGCTTGCCCGCGAGTTTACGCATAAAGATAGTGATCTGGATGTTTTGTTGGTTACAAAAGCGGGTAGGATTTGGACCGTGCGGTTTATTGTGACGGTAATTTTGGACTTGTTTCACTTGCGCCGGCGTCCGACAGGACCCACCCGTGACCTGGTTTGTTTGAATCATTATTTGGCACAGGACGGTTTAGCGCTTCCGTATCAAAGTTTATATACCGCTTTGGAGTATGCGCATATCGTCCCACTCATTGGTGATAAAGTTTGTGCGGAATTTCGGGAAGCGAATAGAGAATGGATTGAGAAATATTTGGTACGTTTATTGCCCGATGAAATTGATAATCTTAAACAAGTGCGAAAATCCTTTTTTCTTTCGGGGATTAAAAAAATAGTTGAGCTTTTGTTGTGCGGTATGGTTGGCGACGCACTAGAAGAGTGGTTAGGAAAAAGACAGAAAGAGAGAATTGTAAAAAACGAGGAAAATGCGACGGCGGGCGGTCGGATCGTGGCCAGTCCATTGCATTTGGAGTTTCATCCGCACAGCAAAGAAGCGCCGTTGCTGAAAAAGTTTAATGAGAAAATGGCGGAAATGGGATTGGACGCGTTTGGTGGGCAAAAAGATTCCGGCTTGACAAAAAATGCAAACGGATATATGATCCCGACATCCTCGGATGCCGACCCGCCGTAACCAATCGGCGCTTAAGCATCCAGGTTTTATTTTAGGGGACTGACGTAAATAAACTGTCCATATTCTGTTCAATACGCTCTGAATACAAGTACTGCGACCGAACAAAATTTCGAAGCGTACTAGCAGTACGTTGAGAGATTTTGTGACCGAGCAGTGCTTGTAGTCAGAGATGTAGTGGACATAAGATGGATAGTTTATTTACGTCTGTCCCCTTAGGGCAAGTTTTTTGAGATCGTCGTAGGAAAGCGAACGGTCTGCTTTGCGTTTTCCTGTGACCTGCGTACCGATCACGGAACGGAGCATCCCCCTTCGCACAAGGCTACGGCGGGACAAAGAGGTTGCTCCGTTCCGTGATCGGTTATTGGTTTCCCATATTGGTTTCCCATTGACACTAATTTGTCTCCTGCTACAATAAATCCATTGGCACTCTAATGACTTGAGTGCTAAAATGTTCAGAACTTATCTTATTCTTAATTTCAAGTTCAAAAAGATGAATATCAAACCGTTGAACGATAAAGTGGTGGTGAAACCGTTGAAGCAAGATGAAAAGACGAAGAGCGGGATTTTTCTTCCAGATTCCGCGCGCGAAGAAAAGCCGGAACAGGGTGAAGTGGTGGCTGTTGGGACAGGTAAAATGTTAGACAATGGCACTCGCGCTGTAATGTCCGTCAAAGTCGGTGACCGCGTTTTGTTTACAAAATATTCGCCGGACGAAGTGGAAATCGATGGTATTAAGTATCTCGTTATCGAGGAAGAAAAAATTCTCGGTGTAGTTGAAGCATAAAGCATCGTCATTGCGAGCCATCGACCATCCTTTGGGATGGGCGAGGCGCGGCAATCCCCTAAATGATATGACGCGGGAGATTGCCCGCCCTGCAGGGCGAGGCTCGCCCAGATGGGCGGCTTCGGGCTCGCAAAGACTACGAATTATTAAACAATAATCATTAATTACGAAAATCATGGCTAAACAAATTATTTTCGACGAACGAGCAAGAAAGAAGCTACTTTCCGGTGTTGATCAACTGGCGAACACGGTAAAAGTGACTTTTGGTCCAAAAGGTCGTAACGTCGTTTTGGATAAAGGTTACGGAACACCGGTTATTACCAATGACGGCGTAACTATTGCGAAAGATATTGAACTGGAAGACCGTTTTGAAAACGTTGGTGCATCTTTGGTAAAAGAAGCTGCTGAAAAAACGAATGAAACTGCCGGTGATGGAACAACCGCCGCCGCAATTTTGACGCAAGCAATCGTGCGCGAAGGAATGAAAAATGTTGCCGCCGGTGCGAACCCGATTCTCTTGAAAAAGGGTATTGAAGAGGCTACAGCTGCTGCGGTAAGAACTCTGGAGAACGACGCAAAGAAAATCGGTTCCAAAGAAGAAATTACTCAAGTTGCGACAATTTCCGCCCAAGATGAAAGCATCGGAAAACTGATCGCGGACATTATGGATGAAAAAGACGGCGTCGGGTCACAGGGTGTAATCACTGTTGAAGACTCACAGTCTGTTGGTGTGGAAAAAGAAGTGGTTAAAGGTTTGCAATTCGATAAGGGCTATGTTTCGCCTTATATGATCACCAACGCGGAAAAGATGAACGCCGAAATGGAAAACCCGATGATCTTAGTGACAGACAAAAAAGTTTCTTCGATTCAGCAAGACTTGATCAAACTTTTGGAACAAATGATGCAAGCCGGCCAAAAGAATTTGGTGATTATTGCCGATGATGTGGACGGTGAAGCGTTGGCGACATTAATTCTCAACAAGATTCGCGGTATCTTTAATGGCTTGGCTGTTAAAGCCCCCGGTTTTGGTGATCGTCGCAAGGAATTGTTGGGCGATATTGCCACGGTGACCGGCGCGACGTTGATTTCGGAAGACCTTGGGTTGAAACTGGAAAACGTCACGCTGGATATGTTGGGTTCCGCCCACCGCGTGGTCGCCGAAAAAGAAAAAACCATTATTGTTGGTGGCAAGGGCGATCCGGCTAAAATTAAGGAACGTGCCGATCAAATCAAGGCGCAAATTACCAAAACCGATTCCGATTACGACCGTGAAAAACTGGAAGAACGCTTGAGCAAGCTTTCCGGTGGTGTTGGTGTGATTAAGGTTGGTGCACCTACCGAAACGGAACAAAAAGAGAAGAAGTATCGTGTGGAAGATGCCGTGAATGCTACGAAAGCCGCGATTGAAGAAGGTATTGTCGCCGGTGGTGGACTGGCTTTGCTAAAAGCGGCAGACGAGTTGCAAGCAGTCATCGACAAGCGCGCGAAAGAAAATGCTAACCCGGATATTATTACCGGGATGCGTATTATTCAACGCGCTATCGAAGAGCCAATTCGCCAAATTGTTAGCAATGCCGGTCGCGAAGGTTCGGTAGTAATCGCCGAAGTGCGTAAGCAAAACTTCGCGGTTGGGTACGACGCGATGCAAAACGAATACACCGATATGTTTAAGGCGGGAATTGTCGATCCAAAGAAAGTAATTCGTCTTGAATTGCAAAACGCCGCGTCAATTGCCGCGACCTTGCTCACAACCGAAGCTGTTGTGACCGATATCCCGGAAAAGAAAGACAAAGAAACACCGGGTGGCGGTGGAATGGGCGATTTCGGCGGGATGTAAGGTTTGCACCAAGTGCAAACCGCAACCCCGTACTGAACATCAGTTCTAGTACGGGGTAAGCGCGAAACAAAGGGTTATACGTGTAGGGGCAATTCATGAATTGCCCCTACGGTGTTTGTGAAGAAAAAACTGACCGGTGAAGGTCAGTGTTAGGTGAGGCAAGCGGTGAATTCTCGTGGCTCTCCAAGAACGGTTTCGGGATTTATTCCCATCTCGTGGACCTGCTGCAGTCTTTTGAGTTCCCACTTTTGTCCATCGGTCAAATCGAAATCCTTCATTGTGGGTAACTTCTCAAAATTCTGGGAACTGACGGGCTGGCCGGCGTTGACGTCTTGGGGTGTTTCGTTGGGCATTGAATTCTCCCTGCATATTTTGTTGGGTCTACTAAAGAACGCCGTTCCAGCATAATTAAATATAAAGAAATGTCAATAATTAGGGAGTATCCTTTCGCAGGATACTCCCTAATAACGTGTTTTAAGTATTTTCTAAATCAAATTTTCTTCCGCTTGTCCGGCGTTGTCTTCTTGTAACCCGGCTGTGCCACAATTCTTTTGTTCATCTTTGAACAAATCCCAAGAGGCTTTTTGGGTGGTCTTGTATGTCTTGCGGATTTCTAGGCGGGAGTTTTTGAAATTTTTCACGGCACTATTTAAAGCGGCACGGCGTTCCGCCAACACTGTTTTGCCCCAGGCGCTTTGTAGAGCTTCTTTTTTGGTGCCCAAAACGTTGCGCATTTGGGTCGTGTAGAGATCAAAAGCGGCAATCGTCGCTGTTTCTCTCTTTGCCACGGCTGATTGGACACAGCTTGCTTTAGCTGGAGAAACAGTCTTTTTTGCTTGCGCACCAGTGACGAATAAACCTAGCGCCAATGCGCTGATCCCGAGAGCAACTACTAATTTCTTGTTCATAGTTTTTGGTTTAATTGTTAAAACACATGTTTGTGCGAAATTATTATACACCAATTGCCAACCAGGGACCGACCTTGGCCTGCCTGCCCCTCATATCTTTACTGCGTCACTCCGTAGCTTTATGCGAAGGGTGAGCGAAATGAGGTCCAAGGTCGGTCTCTGGTCAACCGTCACTTTGCGTGACAAACAGACAATCTCCACATATAATAGAGTTATTAAATCTAAATTAAATAACATCATGGACGCATTACCACAAACACCTGCCACGCCGAATCCAGCTGACGACGTGCAAAAGAATAAAGCATTAGCCGCAATTTCATATATCTTTATCGTCAGCTTGATCATCTTGTTGGTTAAAAAAGACAGTCCGTTCGCGCAATTTCATGCCAAACAAGGTTTCGTTTTGTTTATTGCCTTTTTAATTTGCGGATTTATTCCAAGAATTGGTGGGGTTTTGAATGTTGTGGTTTTAGTAATAGCAATCATTGGTATCGTTTCCGCCGCGCAAGGCAAATGGTACAAAATGCCGTTAGTTTCGCAATTGGCGGAAAAGATTAACTTTTAGTATTTTTCGGGTTACGCAAGTAGAAAAGGTAAAAAACCTTAGTGTTTTGTTGGGGAACAAGGGCGTGATTAATTTTCAATAATCAATTCCCAATTTTCAATTAATTATCAATGATTCAATTATCAATGACGACGTCGCCTTTTGATAATTTAAGAATTGATCATTAATTGATAATTGGTCATTGAAAATTGATAATTTATAAGTTTGGTTGTTCTCCAAGTTTTTCTTATTCATTATTATTTGATAAGCTACCAACATGCTTAAAAGAACCAAGATCGTCTGCACCATCGGGCCGGCGTGCCAGTCGGAAGAAAAATTATCGGCAATGGTAAGAGCCGGCATGAATGTTGCTCGCTTAAATATGTCGCACGGTACGTATGAAAACCACGCGTTGTTGATCCAGAATATTCGGAAAGCCGCCGAAAAGAATGGGGCGATTGTCGCATTGTTGTTGGATTTGCAGGGCCCGAAAATACGCGTTGGAAAATTACCGGACGGTGGCGTGGAGATAAAAAAAGATGCGAAAATTATTTTAACCACCGGTACAGAAAAATATTCCGAAGGAGTAATTCCGGTGCAGTTCAAGAATTTGCACAAAGACGTTAAAGAAGGTGATCGCATCCTATTGGATGACGGAAATTTGGAAGTGGCCGTTGAAAAAGTTGACGGCAGAGAAATTCACTGTCGCATGATTATTGGCGGGAAACTGATTTCTCACAAAGGGATTACCGTCCCCACGGCATCGTTGAGTACTTCCGCCTTGTCTAAAAAAGATAAAGAAGATTTGGTGTTTGGTTTGAAACAAGGCGTGGATTTTGTCGCCATCTCTTTTGTTCGTCGTCCGTCTGACATTCGTGAATTGCGCGGTTTAATCAAAAAAGGATTGCCTGAAGGAATGGCCGTACCTTTGATTATTTCCAAGATTGAAAAACATGAAGCGCTAGTGAATTTGGATGAAATTGTGGCGGAAACCGACGGTATTATGGTGGCGCGCGGGGACCTGGCGTTGGAAACTAAGGCCTCCGAAGTACCAATTTGGCAAAAGAAAATGATTCAAAAGTGTTTGGAAACCGCCAAGCCTGTGATTACGGCGACGCAAATGTTAGATTCAATGACCAACGCGCCCCGTCCAACTCGCGCGGAAATTTCGGATGTGGCCAACGCGGTGATTGATCATACGGATGCCACAATGCTTTCGCAAGAATCGGCAATGGGTAAGTATCCGGTTGAAACCGTTACAACAATGGCTGATATTGCACGCTCGACGGAGGCTTCACCATTAGATGATATGGTAACTTTACCTCCTCTGGATGGCACCGCACCGCCCGTTTTGGCAATGAGCGCGGCCGCCTGTATTATCGCTAAAGAAATTGGCGCTAAGGCGATTTTTGTGATGAGTCGCACCGGGTTCACCGCCCGTTGTGTTTCTCGTCATCGTCCGCTTTTGCCAATTATTGTTGCAACCTCTGAAGCATCTACGAGAAACCAGTTAGCGTTGAGTTGGGGTGTTGATCCCTATTCGATTGAAAAATTCAGCGAAGCCCGTGAAGCCTGGGCGATTTTGGCACCGGAACTGAAGAAAAAATACAAATTCAAAAAAGGCGACCGCATTATCGCTGTTTCCGGTTTAACCTCAAACCGTCACGGCAATTGGGACGAATCGGTACGCGTGTTCGAAGTGTAAATCTAGAAACATTAAGGTCCGACCTCTGCAGAGGTCGGACCTTAATGCGTGCCGTTTTGTTGAGGTTAGCGTTGTCTTTATTTATGCCTTAAATATGCTATAATTCACCTATGACAACGGGTGATTTTGTTCGAAAAAGGAAACATCTTTTTTGGTCTACGAAAAATTATGATGGCCTTTCAAACGGGGCGATTATTGAGGGTGTGTTAAATTACGGCGATATGGATGACGTGCGCGAGCTGTTCAAATTGATAGGAATAAAAGAAGTGGCAAAGATATTTAGAGAACAAACAAATCGTCCGCGTGTCAATTATGATCCAAAAATAATTAATTATTTCTCACTGTATTTCAAAAAATATGCATAAGGAAATTCTTACCGTCGCGCAAATACAATTATTGCCAGTTGTAAAATTGTTTTTGAAAGATTTTGGATTGGTGGGTGGAACGGCAATCGCGTTTCATCTTGGTCATCGAGAATCAATCGATTTTGATTTGTTTATGTTTGATGAATTTTCCAACCCAAAAATAAGAAGAAAAATTTTGCGTCTCGCAAAAATTGATACTGTGTTGCGAGATGAAACAGGCCAATTTACGCTTATCTGCAACGGTGTCAGGTTTACATTCTTTCAGTTTCCCTACAAAATCGATTTTTCAGAATCATTGGATGATGTTGTAAAATTGCCAAATCTGCTAACGCTTGCCGCAATGAAAGCGTTTGCGCTAGGCAGACGCGCCAAATGGAGGGATTACGTTGATCTGTATTTCATCTTAAAAGCGGGGCATACCGTGAAAGAAATCACGGAGAAGGGTAAGGAAGTATTCGGTAACGAATTTAACGAAAAAATATTTCGCACCCAACTCGCATTTTTTGAAGATATCGATTATTCCGAACAGGTAGTTTTCAAAGAAGGTTTTTCCGTGCAAGACGAAACAATTAAAGCGTATTTGGTGGAAGCGAGTCTGTAATAACATGAAAAAGGGCTCCTTAGGCAGTAAGCCGTCCGGATCCCTTCTCATCTGAATATGGTAAGTATACATAAAATAGAAGGATTGTCATTATGTCGCTTATCGAATAGTTTATTGGAATAGATTGTAAAAGCAATGTTCAAGTAGTATAGTCTTTGGACGTAATTTGGAGAGGTGGCTGAGTGGTCGAAAGCGCACGACTCGAAATCGTGTGTACTAGAAATAGTACCGTGGGTTCGAATCCCACCCTCTCCGCACGCATATTTTAAAACGGGATAAAATCCCGTTTTAAAATTGCGAGAGAGGGATCGACACGCCTGCGCGTGTCGTGTTGGGATTCGAACGGCAAGCGATGTCTCGCAAGACCGCTTGCTGGGAGCGGCGGTTGCTGTAGTCCTGCCAGTGGCAGGACGAAAGGTGCCAGCTCGAAACTTGCAAATCATTGCAAGTTTTGAGGCCGAATCCCACCCTCTCCGCATATTAAAAAACAGGGGAAGCCCTGTTTTTTAATATGCGGGCGTTTTTGGACGAAGTTCGAACGTTTTTCGGCGAAAACGCGTGACATCCCCCCAGCAACGAAACGCGACGCGAACGTACGAATGAACTATAACGCGATGCGCTAAGTTGGGAAAGTTTAATGTGAAAACAGATGCAGTCTTGCTTGCAATTTCCTGTTTGGTGGTTTATTCTTAAAGCAGTTCGGACGCATTTCGCCGCCTGCGGTGGCGAAGGTCTGGCCAAAAATTCCGAACCAAAATCCTGAACTTAAAAACTGCCAATGAACCTGATAAAAATATTGGCTCAAACTAAATTTTAATTTTGGGAAAATAAAATTTTTAATCATTTTATTCAGTCGAATAAAATATTTAATAACATAAGTTTCAAAAATATGAATCAAAAAGGTTTTGCAAACATAATTTTGGTCGTAATAATTGTCGTACTTATAGGTGCGGGTGGGTATTTTGCGGTTGTTAAAAAGTCGGCGCCAATAACACAACAAACGCCTACTCCAGCACCAACACAAGCAACTAACACCCAGAAGCCCAGCCCTACACCTACACCTACACCTACACCTACACCTACACCTACACCGAAGCAATCAAATTTGACATTAGATCAAATATTTCAGGAAGTATCATCGCAGTTTGGTCTGACTCGTAGTCAATTGGGCTATTTTAGAATATTCGGCCAAGATAAAGTGCAATACAATACTGGCCCTGGTACCACTTTTGCATATAAGCAAGCGGGTACGTGGCATATAGCTCAAAAAGATGCACAGAGCGTGGCAGACTGCCCTAAACTGAACAATGTACCAGAGCAATACAGACCCGTTTGTTATGATCCTGCAACGGGACAAAATAAATATATGGATAGTCAAAGACAAAGCGTGAACTATCCACCTTCGCAGATGACTTCGTACATTGGTCAGTAGGTATTTTAAAAGAATTTGCCGTTAAAGAAAAACTTGAAATTGTCGCCTCTTTCCAAGAGGCAAAAACTGCCAAATCATTTTCCGTTTGCACAATTCGCTCGATGCGGTGAGTGCGGAAGTATGATTACGGCTCAATATGCGACCAATCGTTTTGGCACAAAATATACTTATTATCGCTGCACCAAAAAGAAATTTGAGGAAAGTTTTAAGGATTTTGGGCAACAGAGAAAAAATTGGGTCGAACCCTTGCGGAGTTTCGTTTTGTCTTTGAGAGAAGTCATTATTTTGGAAAAAGGTGAAAACTATTTCGCATAGAAAGAGTTTTTCCAAAAAATCGACTCTAACCCTGTTCTCACAGACAAAAATCTTTCATCCAATTGGGTTGAACTTTTTGATTTTACGGCGCAGGCCAAGACGAATTTCCTGTCGTCCCGCCCGCCGTCCCCCGCACCGACGGCGGGCTCCACTATTTTTTATACCAACGTTTCTTTGGGTGGACTACCCGATCGGATTTTGCAAACGGTTTTCTGGCGAACTAATTGAGCTTCGGAAAATTATAACGTAGATAAAACTGTTTTATTTTATCAACTTAAATGAGGAAACCATTTTGTTCCATACACTCGTTTTAAGTCGCATGTCCAATGGACTAGCTGCGCCATAAACTGTCCCTCGTAGTTCGTAGTACCTATTATTTGCACCATCATGAAATGTCCCTATTTTGAATATCTCTTGATGAGCATCGGATGCTTTTTTACTATCAAATAAATATAAACTTACACCAACCTTGTCACCCGGAGCATTTACGGCAAAAAGCGGTGGACAAGCGTTACTAACCAAACTTATTCCACACAGTTCAGGTCTTATGGGGTACCCACGTGAACCACCAAAATCATAGGTTGTAACACCGAGAGTTTGGGCAGGCAATGCAAAGTGCCAATCTTTTGGGTAGTCGATCTGAAATCCATATTCATTATTTACATAAGTTTGTAAGTCTTGTGGCAATGGACCAACAAGATCTTTGCATACATCCCGAGGCGACCCAGTCGCATTAATTATCTCACTTGACAGGAGATTGCAAATAGAGGGATCTTTTTTTTCTATAGCAAAATCCTGAATACAATCTTTTTTGCGGTCACTATCATTCATGCCCGAGCATGATTCCGGCCCCTTGTTTTTGCCATTGTAATTATGAACATTAGCGATCGTAACGTGAATATAACATCCGCCAAGCCCTCCTGTACCAAGAGCAGAATCTGGTTTCGTAAAATGATTATTACAAATAGCAAAGTCGCCTAGCTTTGATGCGACATCGTCGATGCAGGTTTCTTTGTCTATCACACCACCACCGCCAAAGATATCAAAGGAAATAAAAGCATGAGGAATGTTTGTTGTTTGTCCAATCATAAGATAGCAAAGTGAGACGCTCCGGGTTGATACAGCAAACCTGTTGATCGAACGGTTCCAATTTCCTAAAGGATTACTGATGTCCAAAAGCACAACAACAACAATTATTACGCCAATAATTTTATATACCTTCCACTTTTTCATGTTGTGTTAATGATACAACATGAAACATCATGTAAACAGTGTATAAGTCTTAGGTTCCAAAAAACCGTTTTGTTGACTCAGAGAGAATCGGCCTCGAAACTCGCAATTGATATTGCGTGTTTCTGGCCACCGGTTCGCGGTCCTGCTGGACACCATCTGTTTTCACATTAAACTTTCCCAACTTAGCGCATCGCGTTATAGTTCATTCGTACGTTCGCGTCGGCGTTTCGTTGTTGGGGGGGGGGCGTCACGCGTTTGCGTCGAAAAACGTTCGAACTTCGTCCAAAAACGCCCGCAGACAGATTTTATTATCGGCAGACCCGAGTAGCCTAGTTCGAAAAGTGCTACAATCTTAAAAATGATTTGTGCAGTTATTTTCGACCTAGACGGAGTCTTGATTGATTCAGAGCCTGTGAATGTTAAGGCTGCGCAGCAGGCCTTTTCCGAGTTTGGTTATACGCTCTCAGATGAGGACGTATTACTTATTCCCGGTCGTCATTCTGACGACTATATTCCTGAAATTGTTAAAAATAACAGCCTTCCAATATTGCCGGTGCAAGTTGTCTCTAGTATCCACGAACACTACCGCGCATTATGGCAGAAGATGGTGGTACTCATGCCTGATACATTAGAAATACTGTCGTCTCTTAAAGAAAAAGGAATTATCTTGGCGCTGGCAACCAGTGCGAGTAGACCTACTGTTGAAATGTTTCTTAATAAGTTTGGTTTTGCTAAATACTTTACGGTAATTATATCGGCGGATGACATTTGTCACCGTAAACCTCATCCCGAGTCCTATCTTGTGGCGTTGGCTAAACTTCATCAGCCATCACATAGTATAATTGTGGTGGAAGATACGGCAATTGGTGTGACCGCCGCCAAGGCAGCCGGCCTACTCTGCGCAGCCATACCAAATAACTTCTCGCGAAATCAAGATTTTTCCCAAGCAGATTATATATACACGTCATTGAATGAAGTGGCCACATTAATTAATGGTCTATAAAAAAACCTCGGACACATTACTGTGCGCGAGGCAATAAAGAACTGGAAAAAGGAACAATGGCGACTAGCAGTCAATCGGTGCTTTTTCCAGACGTCGGAAGTAGTCAGTATTTACTGTTCCATGATCCGTATCCTCTCGGCATCTTTTACAGATGGATAGATGGGATTCAACCTTTTCGATCGTTTCCATGGAGAGCCTCTCTTGGTGAAAACAGTAATTGTCCATGACTGGCACGCTGGGATGCATATTGACATCTTCGCTCTTCGACAGCTGAATGCTTTTCGGTGTGTGCGCGATTCGTTGCTTACGTTCTTTCTGTTTTTGTATCGAACGTTGCATGTTACGCATCTCCTTAATGATGGTTATAGTTTCTTGTCGAGTGTGTGCTGTAATCCCACTATAGGTTCTCTAACCCATTAGTCAACGGGGGTAGGCTGGGGTCATACGTAAATTGTCTCCAGACAATTTACGTATGACCCGTGCCGTGCCTGTTACAGAAGATTGTTTGCCGGTGGAATTAGATTTCTATTTTGCGATCCAAGATAAATACAAAGCATTTGAATTTGAAAAATATCTAAAATCTGGATCTGGAAGAGCTTTTGTAAGTAAACATCTATCTTAATAAAAATAGCAGAAATACTTAGCGCCGAGGTATTCCGCAGTTGACTTTGTGTTTATAAGTAAGATTGCTTGTATAATAAAAAAATGAATTTACAAATTATTTTTGCAATCGCTTCTTCCTTGGTGGGTATAGCCTGTTTTATTCCTTACATAAGAGATGTCTTTCGAGGCACAACGAAGCCTCATGCGTATAGTTGGTTGGTTTGGACTATTCTACAAACGATAGGTGTTGTTGCCATGTTTAGTGGTGGTGCTGGTATCGGAGTATTATCTCTTGCTGTTGGTGCATTATTTTGTGGGTTTATATTTTTGCTTTCTTTCAAATATGGAACTCACAATATAAAAACTTTTGATAAAATTTGTTTAGTTAGTGCATTGGTTGCCATATTTATATACTTGTTTCTTCACAACGCACTTCTCTCGGTTGTAGTTGTAACTCTAACTGATTTTATTGGTTTTCTACCAACAATTAGAAAGGCTTATGAAGAACCGAAAACTGAAACCGCATCAAATTACGGGTTAAGTTCAGCTTCTAGTGCTCTGGCTCTTTTTGCACTCACAAGTTTCAATCTAACCACATCCCTATACTTAATAACTGTTGTGATAACAAATGGCATATGCGCAGCTATAATATTAGTTCGTAGAAAATAGTTTTCGCCCCGAGTGCCTCAACCTGCTTCTCAAAACATCTCCAAAAAAGCCCAATGGTTCCCAAAATTCATGGGTACTTAACCCGAGTGGCTCGCCAAGTTTCACATCCGCCCGAAACGACCAAAAGCGGAGCGTCGCAAAACGACGCAGAATGATATTTCGCCGCGATTCGCCACGCGGATTGGGGGGAAAACGACAACGACCGCTCGGCGATGCGGAAGTTCGCCCGCCACATCGGCGGGCGCCCGCTGCGCTAGCGGGCGAATTCCACTCCCTCCGCTCTTTTTCAGAAAATCCCGTCCCGCGACGGGATTTTCGTGTGGAGCGTATTTTTTTGTCGGTTTGATTAATAGTGAGAGAGTTTTAGGTTTCACTACTAGTTTTTCACAGAATGCTTTATTTAGGGCTGGGTGTTGCACTTCGGGCTAGAATGTGCCTACACCCTACCCGTGTGGACAGAAAAATATAGTTGATGTAATGTATTGCCGTGTGAGGGAATGCGTTATTCCCCTTGTTTGAACTGTCACAACTTAAATCAAGAGTTAGAAAGGAGGAGACATGTGGCCGAACAATCAGTAGGAACAGTAGTAGAGCCCTTGGTAGTGTTTCGTGGAACTTTTCAGGAGTGCGTTCAGCATCTTGGGAAGTGCTATCGGGCGCAACTATCCAAGAGTTCGCATAAATCAACGGAAGCTCGTGCTTCGATTGGAAGATTCTGTCAGGTTACTGATTCCACCGTGGTTCGTTGGGTCAAGGACTCTTCAAATCTTCCGTGTGGCGAGACGCGAATACGGCTGATGTGCTATCTGGATTTGATTGGTTTTCGTGTTTCCGAACTGGAGGGGCTCAAAACAAGAAAGGGTTTTGCGGAGCTTATTGGGTATGGTCTTCTGACGCCACAAGACGCGGCGGAGATTATTGGCTATTCCAATGAACAACATTTGATTCGCGTTTTGAGACCGGCGGAAGGAATTTCAGAGGAAAAAGGAAGGAGGATTTTCGACGCATGGAAAGCAAGAAGGAATGAACTAGAGGAAAGAAAGGAGAAAAGTAGAATTGAGTATCCTGCGGGTTTTCCTTTAACCACGGAAAAGGTGGTAACGGAAGGAGACGTAGAAGTTGTTCCACAGGAAAAAGTTCCACGTTTGCGTATCCCCGACCATACAGACATCGGTTTTCATCAGGCGACGAGGAGTCTTATTTTTGCGCTGGCGAAACTGCTTCAACAGCCGCAAATCAAAGAACTTTCACCCGATGAAGCGAAAAGTTTGTATCTTCAGTATCGAGGAACGATTCAGGACCTTTCTTGTGGATTGTGCGCTCTCTCATCCAAACTGATTGAAAAAGAAGAGGAGGTGGAGGGTAATGATGAGTAGCGCATCAGCGAGTCGCCAAGTGGTGACTGAAAAAGTTGTCCTCAACGGCAAACACGGACCATACGCAGTGGGACGTGATGAAAAGTTGGGAGTAATAACTTTCTCGCTTGAACCACCGGTCTGGCAAGAGAGTGAGTATCCTGAAAAAGGGACGATAGTTGAAGTTTCCGACATTCAGAAGAAGAAAGCCGGGTGGCGCGCCAAGTCGGCGCGTTATGTTCGTCCGGTATAGCAACCCTAGCAACAAGGAAAAGAGAAATGAGTAAGAAGTTCGAAAGCACAGTTGAGTTAGATCTTTTGTTGGTTGACGCGGACCTCTTTGTTCGCACGGCGCTCAACGAAGATTGGGTGGTAACACTTGCCGATCTGGTGCAAGCGGGAACTGAATTGCCCCCAATCGTTGTTGTGTCGGTTGGTGAACGTTTTCGAGTCGTTGACGGTCGGCATCGCAAGGCCGCCTATGAGCTGTGTGGTAAGGATAAGATTTTGGTGCAGTTGACCGAGGTTCCTGGTGGTGAAATCGGACTGATTTCCGCTTCCTACAAAGCCAATGTCGGTGGTTCTTTGCCACCCACAAAGGATGACACGGAACATACGATCGAAGCTTTGTTGGATGCCGGGGCAACCAAAAAGAACATTGGTCAGTTGCTCAACCTTCCTGCGTCTTTGGCTCGGAAGTATGTCGACAGTGTCGAGAACCGGATCAAGCGCAGGCGGGTCAATAAGGCGGCGCTTGCCGTTGCAACGGAATCGTTGACGATTCCACAGGCGGCGCAAATCCACAACATCGATGTCGACGATCTGAAAACGCGTTTGGGTGTCAAGCCTGGACGGAAGAAGAAGATAATCGACTTTGCTAGTGATGGGTTGGTGCAATGCCGGAAGCGGCATCGCGGTCTATCCTCTTCACGAGGAAGGTTCCTGGCCGAACTTGTTAAGCTGGTGAGTGATGGTGAGGTGGTGCCTCAAAGGGCAATTGACATCTTTGATGATTTGCAGAAACAGGTCAAAGGGGATTTACGGCTCATCGAAGATTGGAGAAAACGCCTGAACGTTCGCGTGAACGGTGAAGCGACGTGACGTGAAACTGGATTTTTTCAGTGACTCGGAACCATCGGTTCCGAGTTTTTTATTTTTGATTCGCATTTTGTGCGAATCAAAAATAACCCCGCGGCTTGTCCTTCGTAGCTCCGCCAGCTGGCGGAAGCGAAGAATGGGAGCCTTGGCGAAGTGGGATGTTTTCTTTGATATTTTCCTACGCCGCGGTTTTGTGTTCCGTTTCCGGTCTTGGTGCTTCCTCTTCCGGTTTTTTGAATGGCAGAATTTCCGGTTGTTCTTTTGGTTCTTCTCCTGTTTTCCAGCGCTGGTTTACATACGCTTTCATCTGATCCGGGCCCTGCAGATAGGCGGTCATGAATACCGGCGCTTCTGATTCACGGATGCGATATTCTTCCAGGTAACGGCGAAAAGTGGCGCGTTCACGATCATCCGCGAATGCTTTTTCGTGTACGGCGAAAAAATCGCGTAGCCATTCTGTGCTCTCGGGCACCGCTTTTTCTTCATTACTGTTTTCTAATGCCCAATCGGTCATATTTCCTTCGCCTTTGTATGTTTCAGTCATACTTAAAACATATACCTGTTTTGCGTGGTCAACAATGTCATTGTGTGTAATTGGTATCAGTTTGTGATATTATTTATATATGCCAAAAGAAACTACTCCAGTCGCAGGTAAGCCGGTAGAGAAAAAACCGCCAACCCTTAAGGATATTGTGGACGACAAAGACCTTGGTCGAGGCTTTAATGTCTGGTTAGAAACGCAAGGGAAACCTGAATTAGCCACAAAACTGGTAAATAAAGGCGAATTATTAGCGGGCGATCTTGATTCACTCGCTACGGCGAGGGAGCAATTTCAAAAAAGACGCACTGAGGCAGAGGAAATTAAAACCGGCCTGGGAACCAAAGAGGCGCTCGCAGGGTTTATAAAAGTGGCGCCAAAAGAATTGGGTCGGCTTGCGGAATTGACTGGTGAAGAAGGGTTACGGGAGGCAATGGCCGCAACGGTTGAAAAAATTGCATTGGCACCGGGTAGTAATCATGAAGAATTTTATATGGTGTATACAAAATGGGTTGAGGTTCAAAAAAATAATGCCGAGGCGCAAAAGGCTGCAGCTGAATTATTGAAAGATTCTCACTTGTCACAAAATGAGGCGCTACAAGTAATGATGGTTGTCGATCCAACGCTTAAAAAGAAGGAGATTGAACGATTACTGGAGGCAAAAGGTGAAGGTCCAAAAGAGGAGACCGGGTTTTGGCTTTGGAAGGGTAAAAAATGGTCTAAGGAACAACAGGAATTAATTGAAATGAATGCTGCCAAGTTTTCTGATGTTGCTGTCCCAGGAGAAACGAAATCCGGGCTTGATAAATTTACAGATGTTGCCGCGTTGGCTGTTGAAGTTGAAGCTGCAGAAAAATCAACGGCTATAAAATTGGGTGAGTTTTGTTCAACCAGTGGTTCAAATGAAATAGGAAAAGTTATCATGGGTGAAAAACTTGTTGTAGGAAAGGCGATGGGTTTCAAGGAAATGAAAGATGAAGTGGCAAAATTGAAAAACACGGAACCAATGAGAGAAGAATTTTATAAATCAGCCACTGCTTCTTTTGCGGATTTTGTTATTGAAGAAAACTTTGATTTGAATAACCCAGCCATGCTTGTGTCTGCTAGGGAAGGATTCTTCGAGACATTTGCCAAACAACAAAAGGAAAAGGCCATAAAGGATCGTGGTGGTGTGTGGGCCGCAGTATACAAAGCGTTGATTGAGCCTATTGTTGATGAATTTCTTAAAGACCTGGAAGGAAATTCGAAAATTGATGTGCCTAATAAGCGTTTACTTCCTAAAAAGAAACCCAAATGAGTACTATTTTAGAGCAACTCTCCGATATTGTTGTAACCGGTGAAGAAACTACTGCACGGACTTTTATCATTGAGCACATTAACGAGTTTCCGGTTGATATGAAGAACGAGCTCATCTTCGCTTTTTTGCAAGAGGCTGTTGAAATGGACACGGCGATCAAGGAAATTCAAAATCGGGCGATCGGCGAAGGAGTGGAGGCACTTAAAGAAGTTCGAAAAGTTAAGAGCAAAATATTGGATAAAAAAAGAATCTTTGAAATATTGGGGAAAATAAATAAATAAAAGTCGCAAGAGAACGCATTTACGTGTTTTTAGTGTTGAATTGGAAATATGGAATGTCGGTTGTTTAACTGTCGCAAAAGCAGCATAATGTGGGTATGGTTGAATTAATTAAGAAAGAAAATCCCGAAGGCAGTTTGGTTTTTGAAAACCCTGAAAAGGCGAAGCAATTTGCCGAGCGCGTTAAAGAAAATCTGGAAAACAAGAATGAGGCTGAATCCGGCCTGGAAGGAAAAAACGAGCTGACGGAAAAACGGATCAAAGACGCGATTCGCGAAGAATTGGAAAGTGAAACTAGTGGTGCGGGTCCGGTGGCTTCCGTGGAAGGAAAAGGCGAGTGGCAATACAGCGCGGAAGATCGCGCCGGTGTCCAACAGTATATAAACATCGCTTTCGCTACAACTGTTCAAAAAGCGGTGGAGAAAATTATGTTGGAAATAATTATGATGGCGGGTGGCAAGGTCGACAAGGCCGCCATGTATCGCAAACTTGATTTGTTTCACGACACGCTCACCGATCATCTTTATCAAGACATGACGGCCAGAAAAATGTTGCCATCGGGATGATCCAGTTGCTTGTTCTTTTCTTGTTGCTGATTATCGTAGGCATAGTTGCTTATCTGGTTTTGCGATACATGCAGGAGGAACGGTTGCTTTCTTCTTTACATTTGATTTTACTGGAAGTAACGGTGCCGAAAGATTTGCCCCAACAAGAAAAAGATCGGGAAGGAACGGTGCAGGAGCAAATTATGCGCGGTTCGCAGTTTCTGGCCAGTTTGGCGGGACTGCGTGAAGAAAATTTCATTAAGAATATTATTTTTGGTAAACCGACATGGGGTTTTGAAATTGTCGCGCATCCGAATGGTGAAATTATCTTTTTTGTGTCGGTGCCTAGGCGTTACGAAGAATTTATGGAAAAACAGATTCTGGCGTTTTATCCCCGTGCCGATGTCAAACGCGTGGCGGATTATACGATTTTTGAAGAAGGGGACACCGTGGAGGGTGGAATTGTAAAACAGCACCACAAAAAATATTTGCCGTTAAAAACATTTGAAGACTTACCGTCCGATCCGATGCAGGGTATTACGCAAGCGCTTTCTAAAATGGAGAAAGGTGACGGAGGTGCGGTGCAATTTATTGTGCGTCCGGCATCCGCGCGAATCCGCGCCAAAGGGCGCAGGATTACGCGTAATGTTGCTTTGGGTAAGGAAAAAACGGTTCGTCATAGAAGTTCCGTTTTCGGCGAAGCGGCACGCGGTTTGGGTCGTACGGTGAATAATTCGTTGATGAAAAACAGTCAACAAAATCAAAGGCAAGACGATAAGGAAGACAAGTGGCTTCCGCAAATGTCTCCCGCCGAACAAGAGAGGTTAGAGCGAGTAGATAAAAAAACCGGCGAATATCAATTTGAAGTGACAATGCGTATGATAGTGTCGTGCAAAACCAAAGAGGCGGCGGAAGCGCACTTTATGGTACTGAAAGAATCTTTGACGCAATTTGGTGATCCCTCATTAAATGAGTTGAGTACGCATCGGCAAACGAAACGCGGTTTTTTCCGTGATTATATTTTTCGGACATTCAAACGGTCACAGTGCATGGTTTTGTCGTTGACGGAGCTTTTGTCACTTTTTCATTTTCCGTTATCTACCACCGAAACACCCAATATTCGTTGGCGCACCTCAAGAAGTGTAGCGGCGCCGGCTAATTTGCCCCAAAACGGTATTTTGCTTGGGTATAATGACTACCGAGGAATAAAGACTCCCATTCGGCTCCAGAGAGAGGACAGGCGTCGTCATATGTATATGATCGGACAAACCGGAACCGGCAAAACGACGCTCTTTAAAAACATGATTATGCAGGATATTCGTAATGGCGAAGGAGTTGGCGTGGTTGATCCGCACGGTCAACTGATTGAGGATATTCTTTTGCAGATTCCCCGCGAGCGAGCCGAAGACGTAATCATTTTTGATCCGCGTGATACAGAAAGGCCTTTAGGTTTGAATATGTTGGAGGCGCGCAATCCGGCCCAACGCGATTTGGTGGTTTCCGAATTGATTATGATTATTGAAAAACTGGCCACGCGAATGAACCCGGAATCGATCGGTCCGATGTTTGAACACTATTTAAGAAATGCTCTACTTACATTAGTAGAGGATCCCGATTCAACGATGATTGATATTTCTCGTCTTTTTACCGATAAAGTTTTTCGCGACTGGTTGGTGGCAAAAGTAAAAAATCCGATAGTGCGAGAGTTTTGGGAAAAAGAATACGCCCAATCGTTGAAGGGTCAACAATCGGCCGATATGTTGTCTTATGTTATCAGTAAACTGGGGCGTTTTATTGGTAACGAAGTAATTCGCAATATTATTGGTCAGCCGAAGAGTTCTTTTGATCTGCGTGAGATAATGGATAACAAAAAAATCTTACTCGTCAATTTGTCGAAGGGTTCGTTGGGCGATATCAATGCCGATCTACTTGGGTTTATCTTGGTCAGTAAGTTACAAATCACGGCTTTATCGCGCACGGACATTCCGGAAAATGAACGCAAAGACTTTTATCTTTATCTCGATGAGTTTCAGAATTTCACCACTGACACGGTAGGGACAATTTTGAGCGAAGCGCGTAAATATCGGTTGGATTTGAATTTGACCCACCAATTTATTGCACAGCTTTCGGATGAAATTCGGGAAGCCGTCTTTGGTAACGTCGGTACGGTAATTTCTTATCGTGTCGGTGTGGAAGATTCGGAGTTAATGGCCAAACAACTCGCGCCTGTTTTTGACGAGTACGATTTAATCAATGTTCCTAACTACAATTGTTTCACGCGCTTACTGGCTAAAAACCAACCGCAACGGCCGTTCTCGATGAAAGCATCACCACCGCCACCGGGTGGTGATGAAGAACTGCGTAGTAGTTTGTATGAATTATCCCGTCTCAAATACGGCCGTCCAAAACAGGAAGTGGAGGAAAGAATACTAGAGAGATTGAAGGTGGGAGGAAACGCTAGTGTGTCTAGGAGTTAATAATATATTTTGATCACCATCAGCTATAGAGGGGTTAAAATTATCAATTATCAATTCCCAATTTTCAATGAATTATCAATTATTTAATTATCAAAACGACGTCGTTGTTTGAAAATTGGAGTTTGAACATTAATTGAAAATTGGTCATTGAAAATTGATAATTATATTGTAAAATCTGCTATACTTCTCCCAATGACCAAAGACTATATCATCGCCGTTGGGGGATCGATTATTTGCCCGGACAAGGTTAATACGGAGTATCTTAAGGCATTACACGCCTTTATTCGGGGAGAAATAAGGGAAGGAAAGCGGTTTATTTTGGTGGTGGGCGGTGGGGCACCGGCGCGTCAGTTTCAAAAAGCGGCTGCCGAAGTGGTGGAAGTACCGGATGAAGATAAAGATTGGCTTGGTATTCATGCCACTAGATTAAATGCGCATCTCCTGCGGACGGTTTTTCGTGAAGAAGCAAACCCCGTGATTTTTGAAGCGCGCGGGAAAATTACGAAATTCGGCAGTTATCCTTTAATAATCGGTGCGGGTTGGCGTCCGGGATGGTCGACAGATTTTGTGACGGTGCAAATTGCGGTTGATTTTCATAATTCGCAAGCAATTATTTTGGGAAAACCGGATTACGTGTATGACAAAGATAATCAATTTTATTCTGATGCCAAACCGATTTCGCGAATGACCTGGGAGGAATACATAAAATTAATTCCGGAGAAATGGTCGCCGGGCATTCATGCCCCTGTGGATCCGGTGGCGGCGCAACTTGCCCAAAAAGAAAAACTGCGCGTGATCGTGGCGGGTGGCAAGGATTTACAGAATGTAAAAAACATTTTGGACGGGAAAGAATTTAAAGGAACAACGATCGAATGATTACTCCGGAAGAATTTAAGAAGCTGATTGATTTTGCTTACGAAGCGCATGAGTTAAATATCAACGATCACGGATGGACTACAAGACAACGGGGCATGGTGCCTTTTGTTGTTCATCCCATTTGGTGTGCACTGATGCTTCTTAATGACTTAAGCCTTCCAAAAGAACAACGTGAATTGGGTTTTCATGTGTTGCTTTTACATGATGTGGTGGAGGATACAACTTTGCCATTGCCACAAGATTTGTCGGAAGAAGTTGTGCGGTTGGTCGGTGAGATGACGTATAAAAATTTTGACGAAGAAAAGACGCTGGTTCCGTACAAATCAACGTTTATTCAATTTCTCAAAGTGATTGATAAGGTGGCAACGATTTATGATAATTTCGGCGACGACAACATAATGAAACCTGAACGAAAAAAAGAATGGCGACAATATACGGAGCTATTGCTAAAAAATACTGAAGCCGATTTTGGTCATACCCAAAGTTATAAAGTAGCAAAGCTTATAGTGGAAAATTGTGGCTGGTGAGGACGGGAATAGCTAAATGGCTCGGTTTTTTGTATGCTTATCGTGTTGTGCTGAAGATTGAAAGAGGAAAAGCGTTACCCTCCTTTCGTTAAAGGAGGGCGAGGGTGGATTATGTGGTGTAAATTGAGAAGTTTAATATAAGGTTGCGTTGAATAAAAAACCATGAAAAAAGAGGAAAAACAAAAAAAAGTCTATCGATTATACGATGAACAAGAGAGTCATCCAAAGTTGTCGTACTTTCAAATATTTCTTCGTGCGAGCGTTATTTTTGTTTTTGTCTTTATTATGTTGTGTACGGTTTTTGTGTCCGCGGCAATATTGCCGATAAAAGTTGTGGTGTTGAGTATTCCACGGGGTGGTTCAATTAGCATTGCTATGCCGTTAGCAAAAAAGAATAACACAAAACAAATCGAAATCTGTCGGGGGTTAATAAAACGAACATGTACGGTATTGGCAAAGAATGTGCTTGGAGTAAAAAAAATAGTTAAGATTCCTGTAACTTACATATTGGGGGATGCGAATATAAAGATATCGGTTACAAGTATTAATTCGGGGAAAACATCATATACCCTCTTGAGTAATAAAAAGGTGAAGATTGTGACAGCCAAGACCTCTGGCGGAAGTGGTGGCGGTGGAGGAGGAAGCAGCGGAGGCGGAGGCGGTGGAAGCAGTTCCGGCGGTTCCGGTTCTTCAGAAAGTATAATTACATTAATTAATGGTGGTGTTTCAACACCAACACCAATCCCAACACCGGTAAGTACTCCCTCTTCCAGCGGGACAATAATTCGTGCCACTCCTACACCCACGCCACCGTTATATAACACCAAACTTCCGGTATTGATCAATCACTAACACCGATATACGCTCATCTTTGTGAGTGATTCAAATGTCGACCAGGTCAAAGAAAGAACGGATATCGCGCAACTGATTGGTGAGCAGGTGCGGTTAAAACGTGTGGGCGGTAATTATAAGGGTCTTTGTCCGTTTCACAACGAAAAGACGCCGTCTTTTATTGTAACACCAAGTCGTCAGATGTTTCATTGTTTTGGTTGTGGCAAATCCGGCGACGTTTTTACTTGGGTGATGGAAAAAGAAGGAATGACTTTCGCCGAGGCTTTGAGGGTATTGGCTCAGCGAGCAGGCGTGACGCTGGCATTTGAAAAACCGGAACATCGGGAAGAAAAAGAACAATTACGATCCACTCTTGATACCACCGCGGAATTTTATAAAGCTATCTTTGAAAAAACTACGGCCGGTAAAGTCGCGCGTGATTATTTATTGGGACGCGGATTAACCGAGGAAACCATTAGTGCTTGGCGGATTGGTTATGTACCGCCAACGGGCACGCCATTAATTGAAAAAGCAAAAAATCGGGGTGTGACGGTAAACGATTTAATTCAAACCGGTATCGTGGCCCAGGGAAGTAGAGGCTATTACGAAAGATTTTTCGGGCGGGTGATTTTTCCGCTTACTGATATGCACGGCACAGTGGTGGGCTTGGCGGGGAGAATTTTGAAAGAAGATCCCAATCGGCCGGCGGCAAAATATATTAATAGTCCGGAAACTGTTCTTTATCGTAAGAGTAAAATTTTATACGGAATGGATCGCGCGCGTGACATGATTCGCAAAGAAGATCTCGCTATTATCGTCGAAGGGTATACGGACGTGATGGGTTCGCACCAGGCCGGTATAACAAACGCGGTGGCTACTTCCGGAACCGCGTTAACCGAAGAGCATTTGCAAATCATTAAACGGTTCACGGAAAATATCGCGTTTGCCTTTGACGGCGATACGGCGGGCGACAACGCCAATCGGCGCGCCATCGACATGGCCATCGCGGCGGGATTTTCGGCAACCGTTGTGCTTTTACCGGATGGGCAGGATCCGGCGGACGTAGCAATTAAAACTCCTGACGCATGGCGACAAGCCATCGCGCATCGCCGTGACGCGTTTACGTTTTTGCTTCAGAGGGCTTTAAAAAAATATCCCAAATTGGATACGCAAGATAAAAAAAGTATTGCCGGAGAATTATTGCCGTTGTTAGCAAAAATTCCGGAAGCAATTACACGCGGGGATTATTTGCAACGTCTCGGGCAAGCGGTGGGAATTGAATCGCGCTATCTCAACGAAGAGGTAAAGCGTTTGCAACAAATAGCAATTAAAACTGGCGCATCAACGCCATCCCCGGCCAAGATCGGAGACCAAAACGTCACTGAAAAAAAGAATTTAGTATCGCAACTCAATCCCATAGTTCTCAAGGAAGAGCGTTTACTAACTCTTTTGTTAGTGGTGCCGGGAGCGCTTCCGTATGTTCTCGAACACTTGCCAAGCGAGGTGTTTTCTGGTAACCATACTAGAGACTTGTTTAATGAGTATATTAGGTTGTATAATGCCCAATACCGCAAGGAGGCCTCGTTTGATTTTTCAAAGCTTCGGGAAAACCTTAGCGAAGAGCTCCGTCGGTTGGTCGATATCTTCCTTCTTGCCATCGAAGTTGAGCAGGAAGAAGGTCTCCTCGATCAGCCCGATCAAGAAGTCCATACGTTGCTGAAAGAATTGCTCCAGTCTTATCTCCGTCAATGTTTAAACAAACAAAGTAATAAGCTCGAGCAAGCAGATCCGCGACAAAAATCAGTTTTAATGCAAGAGATTGATCAGCTAAGAGAAAAACTGATCCAAGCGGAAAGTCTTACGACATCTTAAGGCCTCGTCCATAAATAAATTCCCATCTTATGTCCACTACATCTCTGACTACAACCACTTCTCAATCAAAAATCTTTCAACGTACTGAAAGTACGTCTCAAGATTTTGTTCAATCAAAGCGGCCGTATTCAGAGCGTATTGAACAGAAGATGGGGAATTTATTTACGGACGAGGCCTAATTTATGGTAGCTTCAAAAAAGCATTCCTCACACGTCGAGAAGAAAGCCAAAAAGGCTACTCGGTCAAAGCAGAATAAGTCAATCTCAAGGGCGGCAAAAAAACATACAGCCGTACAAACTAGAATTGCGTTTAAAAAAGGCGTTCACGGTAAGTCGCACAAGCACGAAACCAAACCAATTAAACCAAAGATCGTAGTAAAATTAACCGCGGAAGAAATTTTAGCTTCCACGGCTGTTGGGGATTTGTTGCGCAAGGGGCAACAGGTTGGTTTTGTGACCGAAGAAGAAATTATGCGCGCCATTCCGGAAGTGGAAGATAATATTGAGGCGCTCGAAATGTTTTACGACAAACTTTCTAGCCGTGGGTTGCGCATTGAGGAACCGGTTAGCTCACTCATCGATTATGAATTGCCCAGTGAAAACAAAGAAGAAGAAAAACCTAAAGTAAAAGGGAAAAAAGCGGAACCCGCGAAAGGAAGACATACGGCTACTAAAAGTGGCGACGACAACGTGATCGATATCAGTAATATCAGTAACGATTCCGTGCAAATGTATTTACGGGAAATTGGCAAAGTACCGCTACTGCGTTCCGAAGAAGAAGTGGAATTGGCCAAGCGCGCGGAAAAAGGCGATCAAGAAGCCCGCAAGAGACTGGCGGAAGCCAATTTGCGTTTAGTTGTTTCTATTGCCAAAAAATATACCGGCCGCAAAAATCTTTCCTTGCTTGATTTGATTCAAGAAGGTAATTTGGGTTTGTTTCGCGCGGTTGATAAATTTGATTATCGTCGCGGTTATAAGTTTTCGACATATGGCACTTGGTGGATTCGCCAAGCGATTACTCGCGCCTTAGCCGATCAATCTCGCACAATTCGTATTCCGGTGCACATGGTGGAAACAATTAATAAGTTTACCCAGGTTCAACGCCGTTTACTGCAAGACCTTGGTCGCGATCCGTTGCCGGAAGAAATTGCCGTGGAAATGAAACTCCCGGTCGACAAGATTCAACATATTATGAAAATCTCGCAAGAAACGGTGTCCATCGATCAAACTGTCGGTGATGACGAAGAAGACTCAACACTCGGTGACTTTATTGAAGACGAAGAAGCGGTAACGCCCGAACAAGCGGCGTCCCGTGAAATTTTGAGTGAACACGTGATGGAAGTGTTGTCCGATCTCGCCGCCCGTGAACAAAAAATTCTGGAAATGCGTTTCGGTTTGAAAGACGGCATTCATCACACTTTGGAAGAAGTCGGAAAAGAATTTGACGTCACCCGCGAACGTATTCGCCAAATAGAAGCAAAGGCACTAGAAAAAATCCGCCAGCACAGAACGCTCCGTAAGCTCCGCGATTACTAAAAGGGAACAGGGGCGCGGCGGATTCCCTGAGAACATCCTGTGGATGTTCGAGAGGGTGCCAGCGCGGGAGATTTTGTCGTCGCCAGAGGGTCCGTCCCTGCCTGTCCCTCGTAACTTTAGTGAAGTGGGAGCCGAAGTCAGGGCCGGACCCTGATCGGTTGAGTCAGTTTCGTATGACAAGAGCTTGACAATTTTCCGAATTGGCTCTACAATTAGTAATATATGTTACTAGAAGTGGAGCGTAAAATAAAGAGTATGCCAATCCTGACAAAGCAGAATTTGTCCATTTTGCTTGATAAAAAGAAGGATGCGGTTGATTACTGGGTAAAAAAAATGCTAAAAAGCGGTGTGCTAATTAAATTAAAAAATGGGGTTTACGCGTCGCGTTATTATGTCGATCTGGTAAGCCAAAATCCGGAGGATAAAACGAAATATCTTGAATACCTAGCAAATGTTTTAAGAAGTCCGTCATATGTTTCGCTGGAATACGTTTTATCGAAAGGAAATGTTACAGCTGAAGCGGTATTTAAAATAACCTCGGTGACCACAAAAACGGCGCGAGTCTATCAGACAGAACTCGGCACTTTTTCCTATCGTCAGATCAAACAGGAATTGTTTAATGGCTATCAAAATATTTTATGGCGCGACAAACAAATCAAAGAGGCTTCTTTGGAAAAAGCGTTAGCCGATTTACAATATTTGAATAAAGGGGCGGATACTTCAAGATACAACAATGTTAATCGATAATTTAAGGCAAACAGTGGAGGCTAACAAAAGCGTGATTAAACCGCTTTATTTAAGGAACCTGTTAAAAGAAGAGTTGCAAAATTACATTTTAAATTTTATTTATAATAGCAAGGAATATAAAGAGCTGATATTTACCGGAGGCACTTGCTTGCGCAAAATATACGGGTTGCCACGTCTTTCTGAAGATTTGGATTTCGATTTTTTGAGCAAGTTTAGCGTAAGTAAATTTGCTGATGATCTAAAAAAATACTTTTGGGAAACCTTGCAGTACAAGCAAGCGGAAACAAAAATCAGTGGTAATGGGAATACGGTATTTATTAAGTTGCCGGTTTTGAAAAGTTTGGGGTTCAGTAATGAAGAAGTATTATTCGTGCGCTGTGATTTCTCGGAAGAATCGTTGGGGAGTTATAAATTAGAAACAAGCTCTCTCTCGACCAGGGATTTTACTTTCTTTGTGCGCAATTACAATTTAGAAACGCTTTTTGCCAATAAAATTAGGGCATTTTTAAATCGCGATTTTTTTAACGGCGACGATCAAGAAATTCCATTTAAGGCCAGAGATGTTTTTGATCTGGTTTGGTTTTTGGAAAAGGCTAAAAAAAGCGATAGAAATTTTACGCCGAATTGGAAACGGCTCGAATGTGCTTTTCCCGACAAATCGCGCAATGAAGTTTTGAAGATGGTACTTGAAAAAGTGAAAAATATCAAAGAAAGTGAGATAAAAAAAGATCTCGAACCTTTTATCGAATCCAGCCAAAGTGTTGAAGCGTTCAGTGAGTCTTTTAAGGAAATCATTAAAAACGGTTTTGAGGACTATCTAAAATAAAGCCCAAGACAAGAAGAGGTTGCCTATCTTGTATTTTCGCGATACATTCATCCTACTGTTCTTTTTAGATTAGAATATTCCCGGGTAGCTCAATGGCAGAGCAACTGGCTGTCAATCAGTAGATTGACCCTGAGCAGTGTCGAAGGGTTGAAAATGGCAGCTTCCTCGAGTAATCGAGGTTGAAAAACAGGGTGAATTGCCCGCTAACACAGCGGGTCCGCTGAAATAGCGGATCGGGAAGCCTAAATCCTTAACAGGACAGGGTAATCCGCAGCCAAGCTTTTTTCCAAGTGGAGAATTGAAGGTTCAGAGACTCACAGCGCCCTGCATCCCACCGCAGTGTCGAGGATGATGAGATAGTCCACGCCATATTGAAAAATATGAATTAAGTGTAACCAGTAGGTTGTCGGTTCGAGTCCGACCCCGGGAGCAGTTCGATTTGGTTCCTGGCGACCGGTCCCCATCCAGTCCCAAAAACCAAGAAAACAGCTTAATTAAGCACAAAATACCCTCTTGTCAGGGTATTTTTGTTTTCGCAAAATGTCTTAATTTAGTTCGAGTCCGGAATACCCGGGGATCGGACGGAAAAATTAGCATCACTATTTTTGTGGATATTTAACAATATGAAATATAAAGCTACCTTATTGATATGGAAGACAGACGAGTGTTTGAATTTTATAAGCCATTACGAAACTATCTAAAGCAACTGGTTTTGTCTGAAGCTTTGGCTGTAATCAGGGCGTATTCACAATATTTATGGCTAAAGAAACCATTCTCGCCCGATGTTGAAGTTGACCGGAGAGTTCTGTCAAAAGGATTTTCCGTTTTGAATCCTTGGAGTCTGGAGATATTGGCAAGAGAAATTATTATAAACTCTCAGGAAATAGGAATATCTAGAGTTGATTTAAAAAAATGGAATAATTTTGCCAATGCTATAGACAAAGTAAGAGAAATAGAAAATCAGATTAGTGGTACGTACACCAATCAAGAAAATATTTTAATGGAGGTGTATCGAATTTCACAGAGACAGTTTCCTTGGCAAGAACACGGTTTCGACAGGGCATATGTTGTTAGGTATTTCAAGATATTTAACTATCCAGAGCTTGCTAATATGGTGTACGGAGTTACCAATCTTTCCATTAAAGAAATATATATTATCGCGTTTGCTCTTCTTGGCGTTTTTCAAAAATATTTTTCTCTAGAATATCCTCCTAGTATTGATTTAGGAAAAACTGGAATTGACAATCAAAAGCTCAATTGTTTTTTGAAGTTGTTTTGTTGTTCAATTGTCGATTTGAAGCAAAAACTAATTTCTCCCTTGGAGCGCAGAATAGATGATACGTTTGCATATTATTTCCATTCGTTTAAGAAATTTCCCTTGATTAGAATGACTATAAGTTCCAAAGACAGTGTTGTTTGTCCTATGCCTTCGTTGCTTTTTGAAAGATTTACAAGCGGTCTATATTACGAAATTATTAACGAAAAATATTTTAGTAACTATTTTGGAAATGCATTTGAATCATATGTTGGGGAAATAATTGCGGAAACAAATAAAAATTATGCATATAGTTATTTTCCTGAAGAAAAAACAAACACAGAAAATGAGCCTAAAATAGATTGGATTATAGATCAAGATGGCGTTGCACTTTTTATAGAATGCAAAACAAAGCGTCTTACAGTTGCTGCAAAAATCGAATTGAATGATAAAACTGAGTTGAATAACCAATTGGATAAGCTAGCAAACGCTGTTGTTCAAATTTATAAGACCATCGACCACTATAAAAATAACAGATATAAAAATCCAATTTATAAATTTGATGATGATAAAAGAATACTTCCTCTTGTTATTACGTTAGAAGACTGGTTTTTGATGGGTCCTTTGCTGAAAACAATAGAAAACAAGGTAAAAGCAAAACTTGAAGAAAATAAATTGCCATCGGAATGGATTGATGATATGCCATTTTCTCTTATGTCTATAGGGGAATTTGAAGATGCTTTGTCTCTTATTCAAAGGCACGGAATAGGAAGGGTTATTGGAGAAAAAGTCTCTGATAAGGAAATGAGTACGTGGACTGCGGCATCATACTTAACAGCAAGATTTAAAGAAGAATTAGGAAAAGAAAATTGCTTATTTCCGGATGTTTACCGAGACATATTTTCTACTGATTTGATTAGTTCTACGGAAAATTAACAGAAGAATTGATAAAAGCTATTTGAGATGTTAGCGTCATAGTACTACTACGAATATGTATGATGTAAATAAATATAACGATTTAACTTCAAAATACGGCGCTTATTCTAGTTGGGCTGTCTGGAACAGCGAGAAACCAAGCGATACAGAAATAATTGATAAAAATATTGATCAATTACACTCAAAATACGTACTTTTGGGATTAAATATCTCTCGTCCATTAACTGACAAACCATGGTCAAATTTTCATGACAACAGTCATGCTCGAAAATTGAGATATGCCTGTAATGATACAAAATTAAGAGGCTCATACATTACGGATATTTTTAAGGGCATTGTTAAACCAAGTTCGTCAAAATTTAGAAACGTTCTTACTAAAGAAATAATAAGTGAGAATGTTAAATTTTTTAATCAAGAAATGAAAGATATTTCAATAGATAGCAAAACAAAATTAATTGTTCTCGGTACACCAACCTCATTGCTAGCCAAGTTATTTGATGAACATTTTAAGCAAAACTATAAAAACGAAATTATCCACTATAATCATTATTCCTATTACGTTCTTACTGATAAAGCATGGGTTGAGGGACTGTGGAATATTCTGGGAATCAAAAACTCATTCATGAAGGGTTAAACTGTTGATTTTCTTTGTTGTTGAGAAAACATGTGCTGAAAGATGGTTGGAATGTGTTTTTTTGCATCAAAATATTCAGCAATAAACTAATATGGCAAACAAGTACGGAATTCCCGATCATGAGCTGGAAAAAATCCGGCAGAGAGATAAGATGTGCGTATACTGTCACAAAAAGATGGTTTTTCCTTGTGTTGGTGATAAACAACGTAACTGGGCAACAATTGAGCATCTGAATATTTTGCCTCCATGGAATAACGCGAAAACTGTTGTGATTTGTTGTGGAAGTTGTAATTCCAGTCGAGGTCAAAAAATATTAAGGGATTGGTTTGATTCAGATTATTGCAAAGAAAAAAATATCAACGAAAAAACAGTTGCGCAACCGGTTAGGGACTTTCTCGCGTTGTCCAAGAGTAGATAATTCAGACACAAATTTTTGCGTTATTTTCGAGCGACAAAGTTTGATTGTGAAGTACAAGTTGGGTTCGTAGGCACGAAAGTACCTCTCGTTTTTCTTCTCGTGTTCCTTCCTTGAGTACGTATTTTGCATAACTTCTTATATCCACTTTTGGCGACGCTGGATTGTTAGATATATGTAGCACGCCTTCTGCAAATTTTTGGTAGCGTGCTAACTCTCTTGAAAGTTTTTCTTGGACGCAGATTTCATCTACGTTTATGTTGTCTATCAAGCTTAATAGTTGATTTAGGAGTTCTTCTTCTCGAATGTATGGTTCTTTGCAGGCCACTCGTTTTCCTTGACTGCAGTGATAATAAACATATCGCCGTCTTGTCCCGTCAGAAATATTCTTAAACTTTTCTTCTGGTGTGATGCCTGATCCACAACTTCCGCATTTTATTAATTTGTTAAAATCGAACTCTTTGGTTCCACTCGTCCTTTTTTGGAATGTCCCCAAATTTTCTTGAGCAATATCGAATACCTCTTTTGTAATAATTGATTCATGTCCAACTTGATACCATTTGCCACTTTCTCTTGGGTACTCAAATTGTCCGTAGTAGTAGGGATCTCGGAGCATGATATAAATTGTGCTCAATACAATCTTCTTACCTGATCTTGTTGTGAAATCTGTTTCGTTGTTTAACCAGTGTAAAATCTTATGTCCGCTATATCCTTCGTAAGCGACTTTTTCAAACACCTGCTTGATTAATGGTGCACGCACTAAATCCAATTCAACCTTCTTTTGTCCTTTCTTTGGGTAACGATTATTGAGATAACCAAGCGGGGAAACGCCGGGGCGATATCCCATTTCACACTTTGCACGAAGTCCACGTTTCACGTTCAATCCACGATTATCATTTTCGAGCTTCGCTTGTGAACAAAGGATCATCAATAGAAATTTTTCATTGGGGGAATTGCGGAAGTTTTGGCCATGGGTGCGGATCTCGTGCAAAAGCCCCTGATCCATCAAATCAACCAGTATCCCCAAATCTCCGGCGTTTCTACTTAAACGATCGGGTGCCCATGTCAGAACGCCATTGAATTGTTTACCTCTTATATCCGCCAACATCCGCATATACTCTGGCCGTTGTCCTGAATCCTTTGCGGAATGACTTTCTTTGCGAATATCGACTACATTGATCCCATCTCGTTTAGCCATCTCGAGCATCTCTTTAATCTGAGAATCTATCGAAAGCGCTTGAAGTTCATCGCTTTCCGATGATTTTCTGGCGTAGAGGCAGTATCGAGTGTTGTCCACAGCAAGGGAGACAGTACCGCCACTGTCAAAGGAAGGCGAGGCCAGAAAATAACACAGCACGAAATATCAGAAAGGCAAGGTCGCTATAAAAGTTGAATTAAAGGGCCTTTTAAGCTACAACAGATACATCACTTTATGAATATCTAATCACCTGAAAAAATCTAAGGTTGCCTAAACTTCGCTTCGGCGGAGCATGGCACAAAAACGTTAGGAATACTGAACCCGTCGTTCAGCACGTTCCTAACGTCATACAGGGAAACTTGTATGGGTGGTCGCAAGATCACCGGCTGGCGACGGGCTTTGTGTTTTACCGCCAGGTTAATTTCTTCAAGAAATACCATGGCGATCGTTATCTCAAAAAATGGCAAAAATGCAGTCAAGATTGATAAGACCAATTTTGACCAAGAAGACCATTTGCAAAAATATATTTTTGATAATCCCGATAGTCTTCCGTTGTATGAAATAAAAGAAGATATCCGACTTTTGATTTTGGCACGGGAATTTCCCACACAGAGCGGTCCGATTGACGCAATTGGCATAGATAAGGAAGGCGAAATCTATATTGTAGAAACGAAACTCTATAAAAACACCGATAAACGTATCGTAGTTGCACAAATTCTCGATTATGGCGCATCACTCTGGAGGCACTCCAATGATTTTAGTGAGTTTTTAGCGACACTTGATCAGCATACGCAAAAAGCATTTAATCTGCGAACAACGGACAAAATAAAGGAATTTTTTCAGATATCAGATGAAGATGTCGAAATTCTGATAGAAAAAGTAAAGTCTAATCTCGGAGATGGAATATTCCATTTTGTGATTCCGATGGACAAATTGGATGACCGACTTAAGGATCTTATTCTTTACATTAATCAGAATAGCCAGTTTGATATTTATGCCGTCGAATTGGAGTACTACAAACACGCTGAATACGAAATAATTATCCCGAAAATATTTGGAGCGGAAGTGAAAAAAGACATAAATGTTTCGTCAGCTAATGGATCTCGTAGAAGGTGGACGGAAGCGGAAATGTTGGATGACGCAAAACAAAAACTTTCCAACGAGGAATATGTGGCCTTTGAGCGGATATATGAGTTTTCAAAACAAAACGCTACAGAGATTCGACTGGGGACGGGTTCTTATGGTTCGTTTAGCCCAATTTTTGAAAAATTATCCAACAAATCACTTTTTACACTTTCTACTGATAAACGGTTGGCATTCAATTTTGAATGGATCACAAAAGACAACGAGCGTACGGCGGAAATATTCAAAACTAAACTGGAATCAATTGGGTTAACGTTTCCGGACAACTACAAAACTATTCGACCCAGTATAATGGCAACAGAATGGCTACCCAAGACGGAACAATTTCTACAAATCATATCAGAGATGATAAATGTAAATAGAAAACAATAGTATTGGTTGTGAAAACTTTCAGTCACATTTTTAGTTTATCTAAAACATTAGAAGTTAATGCCCAAACCCAAATCTCTACCTAAAAAGGCGCAATGTCGGAAAATTGTTTTTGAGCGTGATCGCGATGGAATTATCTTGCCGACATTAAGAAATAGCGAGATTGTCAATAATTTGTTTAAGGAGACCAAGAAGCTGGATGTCTTAAAACAAGTATTAGGCAAAGATTATACGACATATTTTGCTAGTACTTACTTTGAACTGCATCGCCAAAATGTTTTCTTTCAATCAAGGAAAAATGCTAGCAAGGCAAGCGCAAGATGGCGAATGATTGATCAACTTAATAAAAAGTGGCTGGCAGAAAAAAACCGTAAAAGTCTATAATCCAATTGGTTTAAATGTAAAACCCCTTGCGCAACGTGTATCGTTTTCAATAATTTTATGTCCCAAAATTGAGAAAGCGTCAGCTAAGTCATCATGTTTTTCAGTACCGAATCCCGTCAGCTGATTAATAAGATTTTCGGCACCATGTTCAGGGAAAAGAATTTTCCCACTTTGAATGTGATGAGTAATAGTAGCCAACCGAGCTCGTTTATCATCTCCGTGTACTTGCACACCTTCTGCTTCATAACCCTGTTGTTCTAAATCTTGCACAAGTGATTTTTGGTAACCGACATCTTCAATAAACAATTTCGCGTCTTGCAAATTTTCTGACATAAGTTTGACACGATTTATTTGTTCCGGATATGTTAGTCGCTCATTGACTGGATTGGGCAAAATATATGCACGCATATTATCTCTTCTTCCGAAAACCATTGCAGCTACCATGGCCGTATAATCTGCAGTATCTTTTTTAGAAATTGCCAGGTCAACTCCAATTGCGGTATAGCGATAATCACCGTCCCACTGTTTTGGTAATTTAGGATAATATTGAATCCAATCAGGATGTACCACTCGTTCTTGATCAATGATGATGCGGAGCAGATATTCTCGTTGCCATGATGCTTCTGAAGCAATACTTCGTTTAAGAGTTTCTATCTGTGCCATACTGGGAAATTTTCCCGGCCATGTAATATTCTTGTTTTCATCGATCAACGGATACCAATAAAACTTGCCATCGAGATTTTTATGATCAATTCGTTCTTTGAGACGCATCAGAAGGGAATCATCATGAAGTAAATTTCCGATGAGGATCATTTTTGTGATCCCCGGTTGTCCTGCAGGCACGACTTCACCCGTGAGCCAACCGAATGTGCGGTCGCGTCCTTCTTTTGTTTTGACCGAATTTAAATCTTCGACGTCATCACAAATTATTAAATCGGGACGGTATTGTTGGTTACGAATACCACGAATGCTTTGTTCGCTAGAGGCGACGGTGATACGAGCGTTGTATTTCGGAATCACAATAGATCCTAAACCCCACTGATCAGTGTCTTCTTCAAAAGCAACAAAATCAGAACGCAGAAGATCATTGGTTTCCAGCTCACGTCGCAGGTTCATCATGTGATATCTTGCCTGTGCTTGAGTCTGTGACAAAATCAAAACGAATTTACATTGCATAACGCCGATGATTGCCCAAATAGGATACGAGAGTGTCATGATCGTTGATTTTCCTGATCCCCTAAAAGCAACAATCACTGAAAGTTTCTCGTTAGTATTTTCAGTAATTGAAAAGAAGTCTTTGTGCATCGGTGCCGTCGGATTGGTGAGATAGTGTTGCAAATAGATTGCAAAGAACCACTCATGGCTATTAAATGCCAAATTGGTGCGCACTGCACGCGACGCAATTATTTCTTGAATTGGATTAATTTGATTTAGGTTGTTCATCGTTTTGAATGTTATTAATTAAAGATTCTTGTTCGTGTGATAGGCCTGCAAGCAAAAGTGATTGTTTCACCATTTCTGCCTGTTCTGGTGTAAGCTGTTCCGGAATGCGCTGATTAACATCCAGTTGCACTTTGGTGGCATAAGTTGGGTGATGATGTTTCAGCCAAAATATTATGCCGGGCATATTTTGATTTTTAATTGCCGCAATTAATTGTGCTTCCGCCATGTCATTGATGAGGTTGCTTCCTTCAGAAAGGGCAGTGTCTGTTGCTTCCGCAAAATCCTTATCATCTTTATGCCAGCGGTAATAAGTTGCCCTGCTTATTCCCGCTTTTTCACAAGCGTATTGAATGATTGGAGTTTTCTTCAGCTGTTCGATCAATCCATCTTTTTCTTTCTTTTGGCGTTCAAAAATTGTTTCGTTCATAAAATTTTCATTCCTTTCTGGCCTGTAAGTTTCTCCCAGCGTTTTTTAATTACTTCGGCATACACGGGTGATTTTTCCATGATGTAACAACGGCGCTTCATTTTTGTTGCTGCGATGAGAGTTGAACCGCTCCCACCAAATGGCTCAACAACAAGGTCGCCTCTTTTTGTGAGCACTTTTATGTAGGGGATTAATATTTCAACTGGTTTGGTTCCAAACACTACCCCTTGTCCAGAATGTTTTTCATCGCTAGCGTTATATTCGATGAAATCCGTCGGCATTATCTTCTTGCCTTTTTTGTACCCTTCCCAGTGAGGTTTTCCAGAAATGGCGTAGAGTGCCGTTTCGTATTCTTCTTGTAGGCCATCTTGTTCGGGTGTATAATTAAATTCGAGATCAGTACTTTTACTTGCCCCAACCATCGCGATATCGTGCTTGGAAAAAAACTTATACTTCGCAGAGAATCCCTGATGTCGATTCGGCAAGTGCCACACGATCATGTTCTTTACCCTCCAATGTTTTTCCATCTCACCCCAAATCTCACGAATATTTTTCCATAATTCGTAGACAATGATAGAGAAACTAGGTTTTTGGATTTCTGCTATGTTATTCATCCAGAGTTCAGTAAAGTCTGGAGGCAGGGAATCTGTTTCGAGATACTGCCGGTCGCGTTTGTAACCAAAACCTTTCGTTGCCGTTCCGTGTTTGGTTTTACCGTGAAGGTAATCCAAAATGTAAGGTGGGTCCGTCAGGCACATATCGGCTTTTTCCCCGTTCATTAGTTTGAAAACATCTTCTTTTATGGTGGAATCTCCAACCATGAGCCGGCTTTCTCCGAGCTGTACGACATCACCCTTCTTTAGCTCAATTTCCTTGATATCCAGTTTGGCGAGTTCTTTTTGCAGATCAAATTCTTCAGGCGTATCGTCTACTTCAAAGATTTGATCTATTTCTTCACTCGAAAAACCGATGCCTGCTAACAGATTTGGATCGAACTCTGCGAGTAAATCTAGATCGAATTCACCTGCATTTTTATTTAAGCGAATATTCAGTTCTTTTTCTTTTTCCTGATCTGGTATGTTTACAAAAACCACAGGTACGGTTTTTTCGCCGAGTTCCTTCAACGATTGAATGCGCATATGTCCACCGATAAGCACATTCTCACGTCCAGCTCCGCAGTTCACTATAACTGGGTCAACAGCACCAAAACGGCGAATACTTTCTTTTAAGTTTTCCATCGCTTCAGGTGTCCACTTGCGAGGATTGTATACGCTTGGCTTGAGTTGGCTGATGTCTACATAAGTGATATCAATTTTCTGATTTTGGTTAGACTTTAAATTTTTCATCGTATTATTTCTTACAGATAAAAATGGAGTGTTATTAAAACACCTTTGATCTGTATTTTTTGTCTAACAAAAAAACTGATCAGTAGGATCAAGCAATCAAGCTTGATTTCACTGAACAGTCCATTCGTTTTTTTCGCCGGTCGAGGCGTACTGTTCGACCACTTACTCTATTTCTATGACTTCGAAAAGATCAACTACCCTCGCATTATATAACCACCCAAAAAGATGTCAATAGAGTGTTGATTTTTGGCTTAAACGAGCATATTCTATGAGTTAAAGGGGTATTTTATTCTAAATAAAATTTCTGTAGAAATGTCATGAAACTGTCGGATATTGAAAAAAGGGATGTAATCAAATACTTGGAAGCTGGGAAGCCACTGCCGGAGAAGTATCGTTTTTTGCTGTTTGACGATGACCGTGAAGTTGAGCTTGTTTGGAATGGGAAAACAAATGAAGTGACAAATGTGGTTCTACCTTTTCAAGTGATAGAACAAATAGACGAGCCGAGGAGTGATGGAAAGATTAATATGCAAAATACACTTTTCGATACTTCTGGAAGACAGATTTCTGGTTGGACTAACAAGTTAATTTGGGGTGATAACAAACTCATTCTTTCTTCGCTTAAAAACGGCCCATTGCGAAAAGAAATAGAAGCGCAGGGTGGTTTGAAATTGATTTATATTGATCCTCCATTTGATGTGGGTGCGGATTTTTCAATGAATATTGAAATTGGTGAAGAGTCTTTTACAAAAAAGCCTTCAGTGATTGAAGAAATTGCTTTTCGTGATACTTGGGGGAATGGCGCTGATAGCTTCATTGCAATGATTTATGAGCGATTAAAATTGATGTATGACCTATTAGCGGATGATGGAAGTATTTATGTGCATTGCGACTGGAGAGTGAATAGCTACATGCGTCTAGTGTTAGATGAGATTTTCGGAAAGAATAATTTCAGAAACGAAATAATTTGGTATTATTACAATAAAATGCAAGGGAATGTGGGTCGTTTTGCCTCAAATCACGATACGATTATTTGGTACTCAAAGACTAATAAATATAAATTTTTACCAATTAGAGAGAAGCGGGAGCAAATGGTGAAACAAATAAAAAGAGTATGGGATAAGAACACTAGTAAACTTGTGAATGCGAAAGACGAAAATGGTCATGTTATTTATATTGAGGCTACAGAACGAACAATTGACGATGTCTGGCGGATTTCGATGCTACAACCAGCAGATAAGACTCAGAATTTAGAGTATCCAACACAAAAGCCAGAAGCACTTATTGAAAGAATTATAAGAGCCTCTTCAAATGAAGGCGATCTTGTCGCCGACTTTTTCTGTGGCTCGGGATCGACCATTGCTGTTGCAGAAAAACTTGGAAGAAAATGGATCGGATCTGATTTGGGAAAATTTGGTATTCATACTTCTAGAAAGAGAATGGTTGGAGTGCAGAGAGAACTAAAAAAAGCAAGTAAGGATTTTCGCGCATTTGAAGTATTAAACGTGGGGAGATATGAACGTGAAAATTATCTATCCGTAAATGATGATTTGCGTGCAGAGGAAAAAGCCAAACAAGCAGAAAGAAAAGAAAAAGAATTTGTGAAATTAATTATATCGGCATATAAGGCGGAATCAGTAGAATCGTTTGTGAATATTGTAGGCAAGAAAAGAGATCGTTTGGTGGCAGTGGGTCCAATAAATATGCCGGTTTCCTCAAAACTAGTGCAAGACATTGTGACGGAGTGTAAAGAAAAAGGAATTACTAAAATTGATGTTCTTGGCTTCGATTATGAGATGGGCTTGGATTTTTCAGAATATAAAGATCATGGAATTGATATTGCTTTTCGGATTATTCCAAGAGAAGTATTTGATAAAAAAGTAGTTGAAAAAGGGCAAGTAAAATTTTATGATGTGGCATTTATTGAAGTTAAGTCAATTGTTAAAGGCGGAAAAAACAATAAAGAAGTAGCGATTGAGCTTACTGACTTTTCTGTTTTCTATAATCAAGACGATTCGGGGGAAATAGCGGAAGCGTTGCGACCGGGCGCGTCAAAGATCGTTGTGGAAGACGGGCAAGTCGTAAAAATTTCAAAAGATAAAAAAAGTGAGGAAATTTCAAAAGAAATTTTAACAAAAAAATGGAGCGATTGGATTGACTATTGGGCTGTGGACTTCGATTTTGCTAGTAGAAAAGAAATAATCAAAGTTATGGAAAATGGCAAGGAAAAAGAAGTCTGGACTGGCGATTATATTTTCGATAACGAATGGCAGAGTTTTAGAACAAAAAAGAACAGAAATCTGGATCTCATTTCCGCGTTCAAGCCTGTACCAAAAGGAAACTACAAAGTCGCGGTTAAAGTCGTAGATATTTTTGGAAACGACACGACAAAAGTAATTGAGGTTAGGGTTTGAAATTATGAATCTAAATTACCAATTGATTAAAAAAGAAGTTAATGGAATTGATAAGAAACTTGCAACACAAGCCAAGGCTCATGACGACGGAAAGAAATTTTCGTTGTTGGTGTTAAAAAAACTGTCTGGATACAGAGGGCAGAAATTATTAAAATTTTATTCAGACAGCGGTGGTGATCATCAAATAGACTCAGTTTATCTGTATGAAGGTAAAGATGAATTAGTAATCAATATTGTCACGTGTATTTTTAGTTCTAAACCTCAAGCTACGTTTTCGGATAAAGATATAACAGATTTTATTATTGGTCTGCACTATTTGTTGTTTGGAGGAGATGCTCCGGTGGATATAAACGAAAAAATAAAGGAAATAAAATCAGAAATCGATGAGCAAAAAGAATCTTACGAAAACAATTACTCAGTAAGTGTTAAATTTGTTTCAAGTGCTGATGTGGTATTGAATCATGATAGTAAAGCTCAAATGACAAAGTTTCAGAATGAAATAACCACATCGGGTATAGATTTTTCTTTTGAGGAAATAAATGGTCAAAATATTTCCGCAATGTTTTCTTCTAGAGTTGTTCTGAAAACGGCGATTCCAATAAAACTATCAGGAAGATCATATTATCCACTTACCGCAAAAGAAGGGTTTATATGTAGATTGCCAGTGAATGAATTAATAAAAATTTACTTTGGATTTAAAGACGGTTTAAAGGATTACAAAGGATATGGCGACTATCTATTCACGGATAATATTAGAAAAGATTTGGGTATAGAGAGAAAAATTAATCAAAAAATTTACGAAACGGCTACTGATGATGCCGCGTCGGAAGAATTCGAGTATTTTAATAACGGTTTAACGATTCTTTACGATGAAATTTCTGGTGCTGTGACAGGAGATAGTCCGTCAATATATTTAAAAGGACTGCAGGTTGTAAATGGATGCCAAACGGTAAATACTTTAATTAGGGCACATAATGATGGTAAGCTTTCTGAAAGTATTTATATTACTTGTAGATTTATTAAGCGCACGGATGATCAAAAATTTGTTCAGTCTGTTATAACTTACACAAACTCGCAAAATGCGATTTCTGAGAGAGATTTACATTCCAATGATCCAGTCCAGTATAATATTCAGACCTTGTTGGACAAGTATCATGTATTTTATGAACGCAAACTGAATGAATTCAAGGATGTCTCGGAAACAGCATTGATAATTGATGCTCTCGATGCTGCACAGGCCTATCTTTGTTGTGAACTTAAAAGACCAAACAAGGCGAAGCAGGAAAAGAGGAAATTATTTGGTGTTCTTTATGAGGAGATATTTGATTCTAAGAAGTCTGATCTGGCGCATCGATTGCTTATTTCACACTTGGTCTTGGATGCTGTTTTGGTGAGACAGGCTGAACATAGACAGAAGAAACTAAAGACAAAAAAAGCAGGAAAGACTCCAAAATATAAGATAGATGATCTTGTCATTTCACATGGTTCATATCACATAGCGGCAAGATTGTATCAAAAGTGGTTTGGGGCTGATTCAGATTTAGAAAAAACCGCAAAGAATAAGAAGTTACCAAAGTGCTTCAACGAAGACTATAAAAAGACGATAGAAGAAATCGCTATGACAATTGAAAAATCTGGAACACAACGCGAAGATATACCAAAATATTTCAAAGCAAACCACTTATTATAATATTATGGCACTTCATAAAGATTTCCCAAAAGATCCATACGCAATATTAGACCCGAGCATTCGGTGGTTTCCCGCTGATGAAGACTTGCGTGATAAGGGATATGAAAAGCTCTTACCACCCTTAGTCGCTGATTTGCGTAAAAGAGTTAAAGAATGGCGCGAAAAACATTATGAAGGTGCTAGTGAGACTTCAAAATCACTTCTTAATTGGTGGTTCAAAGAAGAACATATTTTATACGACCAACAGGGCGTGGCATCGCACTTTCGGTACTATTTTGCTCAAAGAGAGGCCATGGAAACAGTCGTTTGGTTATACGAAGTTGCCAAGGTAAAAGATAAATACGATCTTATTCGCTATAATTCAACAGGTGTTTTAAGTCCACAGATGTTTACTGAGGACTGGCTACGTTTTGTCATCAAAATGGCGACGGGCGCTGGCAAGACAAAAGTAATGAGTTTGGTTATTGCTTGGGCATATTTTCATAAAAAGTATGAGCAAGATTCTCAACTAGCCAAAAACTTTCTTTTGATTACACCGAACGTAATCGTCTTTGAAAGAATAAAGAATGATTTTGAAGGGTTAAAGATATTTTTTAGTGATCCTGTTCTTCCAGACAATGGTTATCAAGGACAAAATTGGCATGACGATTTTCAAGTAACACTACATCTTCAAGATGATCTACGAAACGTTTCCGACACAGGAAATATTTTTCTAACGAATATCCATAGAGTATTTGAAGGTGATGTCAGAGAACCAAGTTTGGATGATGAAGATACTTCTGCATATTTTCTCGGTCACAGACCTGTCACAAAAACAAACGATTCAACTGTTGATTTGGGAATGATTGTCAGGGATATTGATGAATTAATAGTGATCAATGATGAAGCGCATCATATCCACGACGAAAAAATGGCTTGGTTTAAGTCTATTTTGGATATTGATAATAAGTTGAAACAAAAGGGTTCAGGGCTAGCTTTGCAATTAGATGTGACCGCTACTCCCAAGAAAAATGATGGCTCTATTTTTGTGCAAGTAATATCAGACTATCCTCTCGTTGAAGCAATTCACCAGAGAATTGTAAAAAATCCTGTTGTACCGGATGCGGCCAGTAGGGGAAAACTGAAAGAAAATCAAAGCGCCTTATTCAGCGAGAAATATAGGGACTATATAAATCTTGGTATAGAGGAGTGGCGTAAAACATATGAAGCGCTCAAACCAATGGGAAAAAAATCAATTCTTTTCATTATGACGGATGATACGCGCAATTGTGATGAAGTGGCCGATTATATTCGAACGAGTTTTGCTGATCTGAAGGATGCAGTTCTAACTATTCATACCAACAAGAGTGGTGAAATTTCAGAAACTGTTTCAGGAAAGAACAAGGAAGAATTAGATATTCTAAGAAAACAAGCAAACAATATCGATAGTTGGGAAAGTCCATTTAAGGTAATTATTTCGGTCATGATGTTGAAAGAAGGTTGGGACGTAAAAAACGTCACGACAATTGTTGGGCTAAGACCATACGCCGCAGAATCAAAAATTTTGCCAGAGCAAACACTTGGACGTGGTTTGAGAAGAATGTTTTTTGGAAACGATACTATCGAGGAATATGTGAGCGTAGTCGGTACACCTGCTTTTATGGATTTTGTAGAGTCAATCAAAGGCGAGGGTGTGATTCTTGAAAAGAGAGCAATGGGTTCCGGGGCAAAACCAATTGCGCCGATGGTTATCGAAGTTGATAAAGACAATCCTAAAAAAGATATTGAGAAATTGGATATAGAAATTCCGGTAATGTCGCCAAGAATTCAAAGGGAATATAAAAATCTTGCGGAATTAGATGTTGCTATTTTTGGAAACGCAAAAGTTAAGGTAAAAACTTTTTCCGAAGAGGAAAAAAGAGAGATAGTATTCAAAGATGTGGTTGGTGAAGTAACTCACCATACAACCATATTAACGGGTGACATTGATCCAGATTATCAAAGTGTTATCGGTTTTTTTGCGCAAGCAATAATGCGAGAACTCCGGCTGTTCGGCTGTTATGATATTTTGTTCGGAAAAGTAAAAGAATTTGTGCAAAGTCACATGTTTGATCAACCGGTTGAATTGTCGGACTTAAATACGCTAAGAAATTTATCAGAGGTCGAATATATACATCTTATAAAAGAATCATTTAAAAAAGCTATCAATGAGCTTACTGTTCAAGACACTGGTGACACTGAAATAAAGAACTATATCAAAATCAGTGAGGCACGACCGTTCGTGGTCAATGATAAATCGTATTTAATCCCCAAGAAGTCGGTTTTCAATAAGATTATTGGTGATAGTGATTTTGAACTGACTTTTTCTGATTTTATTGAAAACTGTGATGATGTAATTTCTTTCTCAAAGAATTTTCAAAACAAGGAAGCCAACGCATTGCGGATTGAATATAAAAATTCAGAAGGATTCATCGCTACTTATTATCCCGATTTTTTCGTTAAGACAGACGATAAGACAGTTTATATAGTTGAGACAAAAGGAAGAGAAGAAGATGATGACAAATTGAAATTTGAACGATTAGAAAAATGGTGTGAAGACGTAAATAGTCGGCAAACAAAGATGGTTTACAAACCACTGTATATAAAACAGGAAAAATGGGCTAAAGACAGACTCAAAAATTTTGATGAAGTTGTTCGGTTGTTTAGTAGATAGTGGTAATTGCTACAAATGAAACTCTTTCGCTACAGAAAACCGTCATTGAAAACTCTTGTTGGGATTACGGCGGTAAAAAGAAGAATTAGGAAAGCAACTGGTATTAGCACATTTGAGCGTTACACCAAACCCAGTCGGGTCAAACAGCGCATTAAACAGAAGGTTGGTATTTATAGTCCACCCATGACAATTATTCGACAAACCTCAAAGGGAATAATTCCAAGTATTCTTGGGTTATTTAAAAATAAATAACTGCTTAGGATGTTGTCATATAATGGATTTAGTGGCAGTGAGCGGGCAAAAGTAGGACGTATTCAATTGACTACTATACGTAGTGGTGAATTTCCTGCACCTAAACAGTGCGAGCTATGCCTTCAAAACAAAGGGCAAATGCAACTGCATAACGAAGATTATTCGCGTCCGTTTGAAGATGCTCACCCAATTTGTCGTTGTTGCCATGGAGCATTACATTCTAGGTTTAAAAACCCAAACCGCTGGCAGAAGCGTCTTGTGATTATTCGACAGCTACGGAGGGAAAGTAATACTAAGTTAATTAATAATTGGTGGGAGCATTTATGTTAAGGGTTGGATTAAGTCATTGCAACCAAAATAGATAATCAATTTTTATTAAGCTGAACCAATAAATTTATTTAATTAACAAACACAATCCATCTCAAATGATCTCTAAATCCGATTATATGCAATTTTTGCGCCACCCGGCGTGGTTATTTCCTCTATATTTTGAACATGAACTGTTCGGGGTTCTTTTGGTTGGATATTCGGGATTACAAAAGGTTTCGGGAGATCAACAGCCCCGTATTTAGTGGTATCAACAAAAACTTGTATATTTGCTGAAAGAGTTTCTCGAAATTGTTTTTGGATCTCTTCGTGTTGTGGCTTCTTGGTCTTTTTCATCATAATTTTAAGTGTTCTATATTGGTATGGTATTAGATTGACTAGTAAGTCAAGGGGGTGCAATTTTGATAGAAACTTAGTATTTATGTTCATAACGCCATTTTTTTTGCTAATTTGGCCAATTTTTAGCTTTTACTGGATCGCGAGAAGTTGATTATTAACTCTTTTCAAGCTACAACATAGATACAACTAATTGCCTAACCCTCGCTCAAACCGAGGTATGGTGCCGGAAAACTGTCTAGGATACTGACCCCGTCGTTCAGCATACCTAGACAGTCATATCCCGAAAGGGTTATGGGTAGTCGAAAGACTACCGGCTGGCGGCGGGCTTTGTGTATCTGTCCCTAGCCGTTCATTCATAAAACTGTCTAGGTGCCATGAAAAATAAATATCTTTTATTTTCTACGTTAGCTTTTTTCTTTTTAGTATTTTTTAGTACTCATCCGGTTTTTGCTGTTGCTAAACCAACTCCACTCTATCCGGTTGTAAAAGTTGTTGATGGCGATACCATAGACGTAAAAATCGGTATCAAAGTTGAGCGTCTTCGCTTGATCGGAATGGACACTCCAGAAACAGTTGATCCGAGAAAGCCAGTCCAATGTTTTGGCAAAGAAGCTTCTAATAAAGCTAAATCAATACTCTCAGGGAAAAGCGTTAGTTTGAAAAGCGACCCAACGCAAGGAGATCGGGACAAATACGGCAGACTATTGCGCTACGTATATTTATCCGATGGTACTAACTTTGAAAAACTTATGATTAGCCAAGGGTATGCTTATGAGTACACCTATATTATTCCGTACAAGTATCAAGCTGAATTCAAGAAAGCCCAAAAAGATGCTCAATTAAAGAAACGCGGATTGTGGAGTCCAACTATCTGTAATGGCAGTACAAATCAAGCGTCAAAGAAAGTAGCGACAACCCTCACACCAAAACCTACACAACCAAAGTCAGCTCAATCTGTCACAACTCCGGTAGTAAAGAAAAGCGTGAATAACCTCTGTCATGCCAAAGGGACGAAATACTACGATCAAACAAAAGTGTTTACCTCTTATTCTACACTTCAAGCATGTATAAAAAGTGGTGGAAAGTTACCGAAATAACTATAGCACCATAAATTTGCTTATATGGCCAATTCCAGCGTACATTTAAATAAGACTATATCATGGGGCATTGATAAAATAGAGTATTAACGATATGACAGTATGAGCAAAATAATTTCACAAAATCTAAATATCGTCACCTTTATTATTTTTGTGTTATTGGCAGGTATTTTTGTAGCTCTATTGCTCCTTGTATATTTGAACAAAAATCGGAAAGATAATTTATCCTTAAAGCTTGATGAGCTTTATGCAAAAATAAAGGAGGATATTAAATTTTCTGTTGCCCCTAAGCATATGGAGTTATCTATCGGAGTGAATGAGCTTATGGATCTTGCTGTCGAAGTATGGCGCATTGAACAAAGGGTTGCTAAATCCGCTTCGAATTTACAGGAAAACCAGTTTAAGGGGTTAGAAAATTCCGTACAAAAATTGAAAAGGTACCTTGCCAAGTATGATATTGAAATAGTCGATTATAAAAATCAAAAATATAATGATGGGCTTAATCTCGATATATTATCAGTTGAAAAAGATCCTACACTTCCAGAACCGATGGTAAAGGAGACTATTGAGCCCACCATCATGTGCAAGGGGCAAGTCGTTCGTAAAGCAAAAATAATTCTAATTAGCAACCATTAACTTTTCGGTATGGCAAATCAACAGAATATTCAGATTGGTATTGATCTTGGCACAACGAATTCATCTGTTGCCATCAACAAGAACGGCAACATCGAAATCGTGAAGAAACCAGGAGGCGTGGAGTATACACCGTCCGTTTTTGGTTTCAACAAGGCCAAGAACGGGGTGGTGGGCCAAGCAGCTTATAATAGTTTTTCTAATGACACATCGGAAGAGGTGATTAAAAACTACAAATTTGAAGTTAAGAGATTAATGGGTACTTCGGAGAAATTCCATTTCGAGAGAGCTGATGTAGAAATGGGACCAGAAGAAATTTCAGCCGAAATTCTCAAGAGTCTGAAAGAGGACATTTTAAAAAAATATCCTGATTTTAATACGATAGCCGCCGTGATCACAGTCCCGGCTGCTTTCTCTAATCTCCAAGCTGAGGCGACCAAACGAGCTGGTAATCTGGCTGGATTTAAACATGTAGTATTACTTCAAGAACCCATTGCGGCTGCTATCGCTTATGGCTCTACAAACACCAAGAATGAAAACTGGCTCATTTACGACCTTGGTGGTGGTACATTCGATGTGGCGCTGATCGCTTCAAAAGACAGGGCACTTTCAGTACTTAGTCATAACGGTGACAATTTCCTTGGCGGTAAGAATTTTGATCTAGAGATTATCGATAAGGTGATAGTGCCAAAGATTTTAGAAAAATTTTCTATTAAAAACTTTAATAGAAGCAACAAAAAATATATAGGCGTTTTCTCTAGATTAAAATTACTTGCCGAGAATGCCAAAATTGAGCTTTCCGAATATGACAAGACCTCAATCCTAATAGAGAATGTCGGAAAGGACGACGAGGATAAGGAGATTTTCGTTACCATTAACCTTACGAGAAAAGAATTTGAGACGCTTATTAAACCGATGGTTGATCGCACTATAGAACTCTCAAAGGAAACTTTGAAAGATGCCGGTATTAAAAACAGTTCTGTTGCGAAAGTAATCCTTGTTGGTGGACCAACGCAGATTCCGTATATTCGAGAAAGAATAGAGAGTGACCTTAAAATAACTGCGGATGCATCTGTTGATCCTCTTACTGTCGTTGCTAGGGGTGCTTGTGTGTTTGGGATTGGGCAAAAGATTCCAAAGGAGTTACAAGAAAATGGTGGTAAAAAACTCAAAGAAGGAACTTTGTCTATCAATTTGAATTATGAATCTATGACTTCTGATACAGAAGAGACAGTCAGTGGTGTTATAGAATATTTTAAGGATACTGAGGATGAGTACTATATACAAATTCAATCAGATAGTGGTTCTTATAATGGTTCAAAGATTAAATTAAAAGGTGGTAAATTCTTTGATACGGTTGCTGTCGAACCGAATAAACCAAATACCTATTGGTTGTACCTTTTTGATAAACAAGGAAATTCTATTCCGATTGATCCGGACTCGTTCACCATTACTCAAGGTCTATCGGTATCCGGTGCTCCACTCCCTCACTCGGTCAAAATCGTTGTTGTTCAAAAGGATTATACAAGGAATGTAGCTTTTAATACCTGCGTCCTAGTTTCTGAAAAAGGAACAATGCTCCCTATCAAAAAAGATCTCACTGATTATAAAACATCAAGAAAGTTAAAAAGGGGCGAGGAAAATGATTTAGATATTATAGTTGTTGAAGGTGAATCCGAGACGCCAGATCGTAATGGATTTTTATGCAAAGCGGGCATCAATGGCAAGGACTTGCCCCACGATCTCCCCGAGGGAACCCCAGTAGAATTAACTGTTGTGGTAAATGAATCACGAGAAGTTTTTCTTACAGCATATATTCCGCTGATTGACCTTACTGTTAATGCTCGTTCAACTTCGCATGACGAAACTATTGAGCTTAAGAATATCGAAGAAGATTTAGAAACTCAAAAAGAAAGAGCAAAAGTTGCTTCAGAAAACCTATTGCCTGAGGAAAGACAAAAAATTGATAATAACATTCAATCCGCTCAAAATAGCGTTAGGAATGCTTCCGTAGACGAGGACGAAAAAATGAAAGCAAATAAACAAATTAAAGATATTAAGATCGCGCTGGATAAAATTGAAAAAGAAAAAGAAATGCCACAACTGGTCAAGGAGTTCAAAGATGGTATCCAAGATACTCAGTCGATTATTAATGACTATGCGGACGAAAAAGACAAAGCTATAAACAACGACCAGTTAAGCAAGCTCAAGACCGAAGGAGAAAAGGCAATAACAGATAGCGATAAGTCTCTTTTGATTCGGATCATTGAACAAATCAAAGAGCTTAGTTCAAAGGCGGTATATTCTAATCCGGCTACTTGGGTTCATCAATTCAATAAAATTACTTCTGGTAAGACTAATTTTATCAATGTAAAAGAAGCGAAGTACTATATTGAAAAAGGTAAAAGAGCGATTGAGCTTGGGGATGTCGACGAGATAAAACGTTGCGTTCATAATTTATTGCTCTTGCTCCCATCCGATGTGCAAGAAACAATAAAAGATAATCTTTCGGGCATAACCCGCTAAAATATATGTCACAAACACTCAAAAACAATGCATATCACATCCTCGGCCTGGACACTTCTGCCAGCGAGAGGGATATCCTTAAACGGTCAAAAGAGATAATTAATCGCCTCAAGGCTGACGATGTTCCTACTTACGATCTAGATTTATTCAAAGATTTCCGAACTGAGGATTCAGTAAAGGATGCCTTACAGCAACTTCAAGCTCCAAAGAAACGGATCAAAGAATATTTCTTTTGGTTTCAGATTGCCGATAGTGTTGATGAACAAGTGCTAGGTCTACTCAAGCTCAAAGATTATTTGAATGCTATCCGGACCTGGGAGAATGCTTCTGAAGGTCAGAATACGAAAGCTTTCTTTTATAAAAAGAATCTTGCTATCTTGTACTGCCTCATGCTTTCTGCGGAAGATAATAAAGGCTATTTACAAAACTCTCTGGCTATATGGAAAGAGCTTATTGATTCAGATAAATTTTGGGCTTCTTTTTCCAAAGTTTACCAACTCCATGATGAGCAGACGGCCAGCGAAGACATTATCTCTGATTTCAAGAACCATGTAGCGAAGTATCTATCCGATATATACACCGAGCTTCATCACATACACAAAAATAGTGACTACGTTAATGAGCTCCAACAAGTCTTTTCAGTAAAGGGAGAGAGAATGGAAAAGAGTGTTTTAGGACCGGCTTATCACGCGATCGGTAAGGCTGTTGAAGGACTTGAAAAAATGGAAGTAAGTAAGGATGGCAAGTTTGATAAAGAAGAATCAGAAGCAATCAAAGGGTTGGTTGCTTCGGTGTCCTCGGAACTAAACAAGCTAATTGACCTTGGACTATATGACGACAGTCAAACTAAAATTATGCGTGATCGTGCGGCAAACGCGTTACGTGCCGTTGTTCTTGATTTGCATAATAATCTAAGCGAACTCGATAAGTCCCATGGGCTTTTGGAGGTGGCAATTAAACTTGCTGGTACAGAAAGTCTGAAAAACAAACTTCAAAGTGAGCTCGAGCAAATCCAAAAGAGTATTAAAGATGATGCAGAAAATTCTCTCGCAATCAAGATATCAGGAATATTTTCAAACTCTACTATTGTTTTCAAAACTAACTTTGTTGAGTATAAAAATAAAAAGATTTTCTATAAAGATGCTACCGGTATCTCTTTTGACTCAACTGCGACTAGACACTCGATCAACGGTATACCAACAGGGACGACGTATGCATATAGAATATCCATTATCTCTGAAAAAGAAACTATTTCGCTATCTTTTTCTGCAAGTAGAGATGAGAGTAAGGAAAAGGAGGATTGGTCAAAATTGGTTAATTGGACAATTAGTTTAATTGAACCTCTTATTGTAAAAAGAATAGTTGATCAGATCTTTTCTCGTGGAGAAAATGTAAAAATTGGTGATGTTGAATTCTCAAAACAAGGGTATTCAAAAATGAAATATAAATTGTTTGGTGAAAATGAAAAGATGATGGTTAAGTGGTCAGATGTATACATCCCAAAGTTACATCAAGGAGCTG
>JAUSJG010000014.1 GCA_030647555.1 bacterium
ACGGCTCCGTCACGATAACAATCGTGGACAAAAAGGGGGGCATTTATAAGTTTGTTAAAACCCTCGGTACAAGCAGTGACCCCGATGAGATTAATCGATTGGTTCATCAAGGCGGGGACATTATTCATGGTCAAAAATCGAACATAAATCAGCAACGATTGATAGGTGTTAAAACTAATGCCGACTTGGCCATTGAATCTTTTGTCAGCAAGATTGCCAATGACAGTATTCGCACAATCGGTCCGGAATTAATCTTTGGCACGCTATTCGATCGGTTGGGTTTTAATGTTGTACCGAATGAGTTATTCAGACATCTCACCATTGCCCGCCTTGTTTATCCAACAAGTAAATTAAAAACCGTCGATTATCTGTGGCGTTATTGTGGGAAGAAAATAAGTATTGATAGTATTTATCGATTTCTCGATACGCTAAACAAAAAATACAAAGAACAAGTGGAAAAGGTTGCATTTCAGAATACCGAAAAACATCTCGAAAAAATCACTGTTGTCTTTTATGATATGACGACTTTGTATTTTGAAACGGAAGACGAGGATGATCTGCGCAAGATCGGTTTTTCCAAAGACGGCAAATTTCAACAACCACAGATTATGCTGGGGTTACTTGTTGGCGAAGGTGGTTTACCGATTGGCTACGACATTTTTCCAGGCAATAGCTACGAAGGCGCCACGCTCATACCAACACTGCAGAAAATTCAAGCCAAATATGGTTTTGGCAAGCCAATTGTTGTTGCTGATGCAGGATTATTATCAAAAGACAATATCAAGAAATTGGATGAAGAAAAATATCAGTTTATTGTCGGTGGAAGGATAAAAAACGAAAGTGAGCAAATAAAGAAAACCATTCTTGAGAAATCCACTGAGTTAGAAGATGGCGGAGGGTTTTCTATAACCAAGCCTGATGGCACCAGATTAATTGTCACCCATTCGAACAAGCGGGCGCGCAAAGACGCATACAACCGCGAACGCGGTTTAAAGAAGTTACGCAAACAAATTGAGTTCGGCAAACTAACGAAAAAACAGATAAACAACAGGGGTTATAACAAGTTTCTTCTTTTGGAAGGCACAATGAAAATCACCGTTGATGAAAATAAAATAACAAACGATAAGCAATGGGATGGTTTAAAAGGATATATCACCAACACCAAACTCGGTATTAACAAGATAACGGAAAACTATTCCCAGCTTTGGCAAATTGAAAAAGCCTTCCGGATTTCAAAAACGGATTTAAGAGTCCGGCCAATTTACCATTACCGCCAAAGACGCATTGAGGCGCATATTTGTATCGCGTTTGTGGCATACGCTATTTATAAAGAGCTGGAGCGACTGTTACGAAATAAGAAGGTTTCCTTCAGTGCGGAACGAGCAGCTGAACTAACGCACAATATGTACGGATTGAAGTACAAACTTCCGGACACGCACGAGGATCAACAAGTCATTCTGCAAATGGATGAGGAACAGAAGATATTATATGAAATTGTTGGCCGTGGTCGTGGGTACTGAAACGCCGAAGACAGGAAATACTTGAGATTGCCACGCCTTGCCCATCCTCACGGATGGTCAATGGCTCGCAAAGACACGGAATGCGCTGACAATAATACCCACTATTGCGTCTGATCCGTTGTCATTCCTGCCGCAAGCAGGAATCCGTCACAATATACCAGATCTACCTCCCAAAAAATATCTATCATGCCCCTTTTAGCAAACCATCCCTTACTGAAGGGCTTGTCATTACCAACATCTATTTCTGACTTAGGCGACTGACTTAAATAACCTGTTCATATTCTGTTCAATACGCTCTGAATACAGTTACTACGATTGAACAAAATCTTGAGGCGTACTGTAAGTACGGTGAGGGATTTTGTGATTGAGTAGTAATTGTAGTCAGAGATGGAGTGAACATAAGATGAGCAGGTTATTTACGTCAGTCGCCTATGGGTCAAAATGGGTTAATGACCCTGTAAACCGCTTTTACGATGCGCTGTGAATTTAATAAAAATTGTTTAGGCGTCGGAAAGCTTGTTCCGGAAACTTGGTTGATCGGGTGTGTTTTGTGTGGTTCAGATAGTGTCAGCCATCCGCGAGCTACTTGCAATATCAGCAAAAAATTAATTGCGATAAGCATAAACAGAACGCAGTTCCAAAAATATTTAAGATATTTTATTTTTAATTGCATGATTGATGCGATGCCGAGAGCATATATTATTGAGTAATCAAGCATTCTTCGTGATCCGAAATATCCCGACCACCAGTCGTTTATTGAGGTATTAATATAAAGTTCGGCACCCAAGAAAATAATTAGTGGTAAAACAAATCGCGGTTTCTTTTTTGCTAAATAACAAATTCCAATAAGGGAAAGTAAATATATTGGCGTCCAAAGAAACATTCCGTGTCGTAAAGAAAATAAAAAAGGTATAATTTGAGGATTTTGCAAATAGACAAAGTTCGTATTGCTGGGTGGTTTTAATAAATATGCGCCGTATAATATTCGCCACGCGATTAATTGGGGACTTATTGTAATAAACAAACTTATTACAAGAACTGCAAAGTATTTAATAAAATTTTGCTTGTTGTTGCTAAAAAGTTGGAATAAGATAGGCACAACCAAAATTAGAAGTAATATATTTTGCCATCTGACCATGAAACATAGGCCAATTAAACAACCGATTAAAATATACCTAACGTGATCAGGCACTTTGTTTGGTGCAGTGCAGAAATATATAAATGAGGAGACCAGAAAAAATGATAATAAATGAGACCACGCCGCTTCATAAATCGTCATGTAAATGAGAGGGGTTGCGAAAAAAATTGAGAATATCGTGGCAAGCGAAACTGATTCATTGAAATAAAGTCGAAGGAATTTGTATACAACAATTAACCCCAAAAAACCATAAAAGATATTTCCAAAATTAATAAATGTATCGTGTATAACCGTAAAACCACTTAAACTATTATGGTCGGCGTATCTGGAAATGTTTATGTAACCCTCCGCAAGCAGGTACCATGGTGTTTCAAAGATGGCCACCCCAACAGGGAAGGGATTTGGATAATATCCGGTTGATGTTTTTATGTCATAGAAAGACGGGGATGTTTGATGGAATTTATTTTTGAAAAATGATCCCTCGTTTGCGAAATTAAGATCATGGTCTTTCATTAATGATCTAACATAGACGTAGTAATTGAATGAATCAGAACGGAGAGTCCAATTGGGCTGTAAAATATAAATGAGTCCCCCGATAGTAAAAGCCATAATCAAAAATACTAAAAATGGTCTTTTGCGTATTTGTGGGTTGGGCCATATGGTCATAGACGAGATGTTAAAGTAATTTAACATAAAACAAGGTGGAAGTACTGATTCTGTTAGTACGCTATTGTGTCATATTTCCACTTTGTTTCGTCTCTTACTTCTCTGGATGTCTAAGGAAAAGGACGATGAAATTGCAAATGAAAGTGTATAATTTTGATATGTCCTGGTATCTCTACATCGCGCAAGCAAAAAAGACGGGCAATTATTATGTTGGAATTTCCACGGATGTAAAAAAACGGATTGCGGTTCACAATAAGGGTAAGGGAAGTGTGATGGCTAGAACCCAGGGGCCGTTTGAGTTGGTGTATAAATCAAAAAGATTGCCAAATCAGTCGGTGGCACGGAAGTTGGAGATCAAAACTAAGGCACTGACGAAAAAACAAAAGATTAAATTAGTAGAAGGGAGTACGCAATTACCAAAACGTTAGACAAGATGTAATTATCAAGTATCAATGATCAATTTTCAATTAATTATCAATGGCTCAATTATCAATTGCGACGTCGTCTTTTGATAATTTAAAAATTGAACATTAATTGATAATTGGCCATTGAAAATTGATAATTTAAGAAATATTTTTACAAACCCCCGCCTTCAGGGAGTGGTGTGTTATTCTAGTTTAAATTTACAATCAGATTCTATGCTTCAACCAGTCCCTTCAGTTGGTGTTCGCTCAATGCTCCTACGTGTTGGCCGATTACTTGACCGTCTTTGAAAGAAAGAAAGGTTGGAAGGGCCATAATGCCATACTGATTCGCCAGTTCGGGATGTTCTTGCGCGTTCACCGCCACCACTTTGATGTTTTCTTTTTCACGGTCGGCAAAAGCGTCGATTTGCGGACGAACGGTACGGCAAACACCGCACCATGGTGCCCAAAAATCGACGATTGTAGGTGTAGAAGCCTCTAATACTTCCTGTTGAAAATTGTCCTGCGTGACGTCAATAATGGCAGTCGCGATATTCGACATGGTGTTTATATTATAGTTAAATTGTTAATCGGCGGCGCCGTAACTTGTCTAAGTTCTCGCTCCTCCAAAAGAATTATAGCAGAAAAATAAACGATGCAACACCATTAATCAAGGACCGTCTCAGTACGCCTGGGTCGGTCCTTGATTAATCACGGTTGACGTTCGAACAACGGGCGCTTAAAGTGCGGTTGGTGGCTTTCTCGACGTAGAGAGGGGCTTGTACGGTGAAAACTTGAAGAGGAGAATGAAAGCATGAAGAAAAAACCAAAAATTAAAATTGGTTTGCATGATGTCGGAGGAAAGATTAAGACGTTACTGGCCGAAGGAACCGCGGATGGTGCTTTTTGGATTGTCGGTGGGGAAAAAGCTAAAATGAAGAAGGTTGAGACTCCCCACGATATTCCGGCAAAGCAGTTCATGAGGGATTTCGAGGCCGTGCTTCGGGGCGAGCACCTTTGGGAGACTGTAGATGTGCGCGCCTTGAGTTTTTGCGGTCCTATCGTGGCGCAAGATCCGCCGGTTTGTTTAAGGCTCGTGAATCGGCATATTTTGGAACCCATTACGCTCGAAGGTGTCGTGGCGTTGAATGACGGGATGGCCGCGTTTTATGGTTCCGCCGTTGGTGGCGAACTCAAGGGGCACAATGGTGCCGCCGCGTTTTATACGCTTGGTACAGGGCTTGGTGCGGGAACGCGTGAGTGGGTATTTAATCCTACAACTTCCGAGGAAGAGTTGCGTCTTGCCGATAACGAAATGCATTTCCAGATCAATACGGAGTCGTCGGTACGACGACTGTGCAATTGTGGCCTGGACGGTTGTGCCGAGGCGGAAGTTAATGAGAACGCCTTGAAGGATTTGTTGCTTGCGGAAAAATTGGATTTGACCAAGTTGATCAAGTCCGGCAAAACTGATTCCAACATCGGGCGCGACGTTGAGTATCATCGGGATCTGCAGTTAGATTCGCCATACAAAACCCAAATTGAAAGAGTGTTGGCGATCTGGAATGATCGCGTTGGCACGGTGGTGGCCAATGTTCACGGGTCGCGGGTGATGGGTGGCGATTCTGTTCGTATCGCTCCAATGTACGTTTTTGGTGGCGGACTACAGAGTCTCGTTGATGTTAAGCGAGTGAGAAACAAGGTTCTAGGCCTTTCAAAAGGAAAACCGCAAAACGGTGTCCGGTTCACCATCGCACGGGAAGTAGTGTTGGGTAATCGTGCCGGATGTATCGGTGCCGCGGCAGCCGCGATGATGCGATATTACGGCTTGACACTGGAAGAGTTGAGATTTTTGCCCAGCGAACCGATGAAAATTGCAAAGAAGAAGTAGCGCGCACTGGCGCATTTGTGTATTCGAAGCGGGAGTCCACCAGGGGCTCCTTTTTTTATTGTTTTTCGGAAAGAACAATAATCCCCCGGCTTGCCGTCCGTAGTTTTAACGAAGGACGGAGCTCATCAGAGCGGAGGGGGATGTTTTTCAATAATCCAATCCCTTGTAAGCCAAAAATCCCTTATCAAACGGATGTTTTACTTTTTTCATTTCGGTTACGAGATCGGCGGCGTTGAAGATATTCGGGAATTTTTTATGGCCAGTGATAATCAAGTGAACATCATCAGGTTTGGTTTTGATCAGTTGCACTACTTCTTTTTGAGAGACAAACCCAAGGTCAATAGCATCTAGCAATTCATCCAAAACAATCAGTCGTGGCATAACGGGGCGCGGATCAGGTGAAAGTTTTGTTGTGCCCAAAATCAAAACCTGACGGACATTATTTTGTCCCTTGTAACCGATGCGCTCTTTTGCCTTCGCAAATAATTTTTGCGCTTCTTCCTTGTGGATTTCTTTTGGCAGAGTATCGCCCATAATACCCACAAAACCTTTTCCACCAGCTTCGATCACCGCGTAGTCCTTGAGATTTCGGGGAATGGCAACGCGTTCTCCGGACGGCCAAGGGCCTTTAATAAATTGATAGACGTAGCATTGCCAACCGTATCCGGCCGCTCTTAATACTGCACCCAAAGCGGCGGTAGTTTTTCCTTTGCCATCACCATAATAAATAATCGTTTGGCCTTTCGAAGAAGTTTTAAATTGGCGCACGTCTTTGCGAGGCCGAAGCCGCCCATCTGGGCGATCCTCGCCCTGCAGGGCGGGCAATCTCTGTTTTGTTTTGCGGGGGTTGCTTCGTTTTGCCCGCAATGATTTGTTTCGTTTCTTCTTGACAAATTTCATCTTTATATCTTATGTTGATACGTCCCGAAAGGGAAGGTGTGGTTCTTTGTGTCACTGAACATTTTTGAGAAGGATTAGGAAAATGCCGATGAAAGTTGCATCGACGACGAGCGGGCAAGCCACCAAAAAGCGCCAACGCAGGGGGCTTTCACAGAGTGAAGCGTGTCGGTTGAAGTGTGAGCTTGAATTAGCGGAACGCAGAATTGTGTCGCTTGACGGTCAAATTGCGAGTTTGATGCAGTTAAATCAAGAGCTTGACAGAGGAAAAACCGAGGCTGAGGCTCGTGAATGCATTTTGCGAAAGCATGCAATTCAGTTGCGCGACAAGGTGGTTGAACAACAAGAACAGATTCGTGGAATGGAACAATCTTGTCGTCGTGTTGTGTTGCTGTCCAACCTGTCGGCTAATTATGCACTCGAACTCGAAAAACGAATTGACGCACTGGAAGAAAGTGCAAAAAGACAACCGCAGGATTCGCAGTAGCCGACACCGCCCGACGAAAGGGCGGTTTTTTTGATGTATAATTAATTTATGAAACTGATTGTCATTTACGGTTCGCCCGCGGTTGGTAAACTGACCGTCGCGCGCGAACTCTCAAAAATTACAGGCTATCCGGTTTTTCATAATCATCTTACAGTAGATTTTCTAGATTCGTTTTATGAAGGTAAAGGTTTTTGGGCGCTGGCAGAAAAAATAAGATTAGATGTAATTGAGGCTTATGCAAAAAGTGGCAAGGACGGTCTGATATTTACATTTGTCTATTCAAAACCTGGTGACAATGATTTTGTTGATGACCTGAAAGCAGTTGTTGAGAAAAACGGCGGTAATGTTCATTTTGTAAGGCTTTTTTGTGATGAAAAAGTGTTGTTTGAGCGGGTAACAAATGAATCCCGCAAAGAATTCGGAAAGATTAAGAAAGTGGAAGTTCTTAAAGAAGATTTGGCGAAAGATAATATTGTTTCGAAAATTGACGGGGTAAGCAGTCTGGAAATCGACACTGCAAATATTGCTGCAAGTGAGGTTGCAGAGAAAGTGGCTAAGTATTTTTCTTTGTAATCACTAACAAAAAACGGCGTCTGCACCTAATGATGGCAGGGGTTGTCTAGTAACAGAAATACAATTATGTTCAATACATGATATATCTTATCGGTGGTGCCCCAAGGTTGGGTAAAAGTACGGTTAGTAGGAAATTGCTTGAGGAAAAAAAGATATCTTTCATCTCCACAGATGTCCTGCGAGAAATCGCATTAAATCTAATTGATAAAACAAAAAGGAATGAAAGTTTTCCTTTTGGCAATGAAAGTAATGAGGAAATATTTAAATTGCCCACAGCAAATATCGTACACAGACAATGGCAGGAAGCATTGTCTTTAAAATCAATTATAAATATTTTTATTAGGTATGAAATTGATAACGATAAGGATTTTGTTATTGAAGGTGTTCATATTATTCCCGAGATAATAGCGGAATTTATGGGAGACGATTTAATTGGTGAAAAAATTAGAGCCGTTACTTTAATTGATAAAAACGAACAACAAGTTTTGGGTGGACTAAAAAGCAATATGAGTCCGGGGTGGTTATTCGATGCCGATCACATCACGTTGACGAAGGTGGCAAAGTTTGTTGCAGAATTTAGCGTCAAGGTTGAGCAAGAGGCATACAAATATAAAACTCCAGTATTTGAGCGAACGGTCAACTTTAAAAAGGATATTTCCATGGTTTTAGACTTACTACTCAGGCCGAAATAGCAAAGAGAAAATTAAGCAAAAAATTAGCATTCAGTACAAAGGCATCGTGCATATTTTCACGGCGATGTTTGACGCGTTGTTTGCATTGGGAAAACCAGTCGAGAGTCCTTGGAAGTAAATCGTAAGGTGTCAGGTACTTTTTCAATGTTTTGAAAAAGTACCTGACACCCTCGGCTACTTCGGCACTACTTCGCATCACGCGCCAAGAGTGCCATATTCAGGAAATATCTCTTTAATCCTTGGGATGACGTGGAATTTTGTTCTTTATCCAACAACTCTCGACGCACTTCATCACGCATGCGGGCGATTTCTCTTTTTCGTTCCATTGTGAGTCGTGGATCATTGAGAGTTAAATCGATCAATTCCAGTGTGCGATTAAAAGCACTGGTGAACATTTTTTCTTCCCCTTTTTCTTTCCACCGCAAAGCCCGTTCGTAGTCACTCCCGATATTGCCTAACTGTTCCGCGATGGTCATTGTAAACCAACGTCCGGCGGCCAATTCTGCGTGTTGAAACAATGGGGTTGTCATTGAGTTATTAGTTTGTCGATAATAATAATTTCAGGCATAGGTTCAATTAATATAGGTAATAATTGGCGTAGGTGCAATGTGCCCATTTTTTCAAGTGGTGAAACATTCAGTGGCTTGATTTATTTTACGAATATATTAAAGTATTGATATTGGTACTTTTACGTTCTTTCCAATCTTATTCAAGGACGAGAGAAATGAAATCCAAAATAAAAGCCTCAAGCCGTCGTATTATTGATCCCACACCACTTGAGATAGAAAGGGCAAGAGACATAATAAGTGCATCTTGGTCGAAAAAAGAGCGATGGAGGAGGGCTGGGAAGAAGCCTGTTTTCACTGTTCCGTTTGTCCGCGGAGTCAAGGAAAGAGACAGCCCTGGCAACATAGATAACGACGGACCGTCCGGAGAAAGTGAATAAGAGAATTGAAGCAAAGCACCATCGCGGTGCTTTTTTATTATGTTTTCTAAATAAAAACGCCGAGCGGATGCTCGGCGTTTTTTCTATTACTACGGATTCCTGCTCGTGGCAGGAATGACACGGTTACTGTTCAAGAGCACCCCGTCGTTTCTCCGCAGTCCATACATTTCTTACAAGTTCCGTTTTGGACCATTCTCATTGATGCACAATTGGAACATTTGTCACCGGTGAATCCAAACGATGCGACATTTGTTTCCTTTTTGGTTGGTTGGGTTTCCGGAAACTTCATTTCCGTAATTTCGTTTTTGGGATTTGGAGTTTGGGATTTGGGATTTCCAGCTTCAACTTCCCGCGCTTCGGGAAGGGGAAGCTGTCCCGTCTGTTTCCAATTTCCGTCCGGAAAGGTTTTATTCAACCATTGGGCTAAGAAATCTACCACAGAAGACGCGGTTGGAATATCGGAAGCGCCGGTGAAACCATCCGGTGCAAAACGCATGTGGCGTAATTGGCGGATAACGTTTGGTAATGGCACGCCGTATTGCAGAGCGATGCTTAAAATCTTGGCAAACGCGTCGGCCATTCCGGAAGCGAATGTTCCTTCTTGGCTCATCGTGATAAACACTTCACCCGGTTTGCCGTCCGGATACATCCCAACGGTCACGTAGAACTCTTGGCCGGCCAGGTTTACTTTGCGCGTAATTGCCTGTCTCTCATTAGGTAATTTCACGCGGTGTGGCCGTTCCACTACTTTCTCGACAATTTTTTCGATGATGCGTTCGCAAGGCTCGCCTTTTTCATCTTTCTTTTCTTTTTCTTTCGACTTGGTGGAAAGCGGTTGGGAAAGCTTGGAACCGTCGCGATAGAGGGCGTTACACTTTAGGCCTAGTTTCCAGCCGATCATGTAGGCATTTTCAATGTCTTCAACGGTGGCTTCGTTTGGCATGTTGACCGTCTTGGAAATAGAGCCGGAAACGAATGGTTGCACGGACGCTAACATATGGATGTGACCGTCGGCGGCGATATAGCGCGTGCCTTTTGGTCCGCACTTATTGGCGCAATCAAACACTTCGTAGTGTTCCGGTTTTAGATGTGGTGCGCCTTCAATGGTCATGCGACCACAAATTTCTTCGTTGGCGACACGCACTTGTTCTTCGGAGAAACCCAATTCGTGTAGCACGTCCAACATCGGATTGTCTTTGGCTTTTTCCGTCAGGTCTAGTTTTTCCAACAAGGACTCGCCAAGGGCGCCTGTAGAAAAGGCCATATCTAATGTGAAGACGCTAGGAAGAAGTTTTTCGAGACGTTGAATGTCTTCGTCGCTGAAACCTTTTTCCAAGAGGGCTTCGTGATTGATGTGTGGGGCACGGGTAAAAGAAAGTGTGCCGGTGACATAACGGACAATTTCTTGGACCTGTTCGGTTGTGTAACCCAACGAGCGAAGCGCGCCCGGTACTGATTGGTTAACAATCTTGAAGTATCCGCCACCGGCCAACTTCTTGAATTTTACCAACGCGAAGTCCGGTTCGATACCGGTGGTGTCGCAATCCATCAACAAGCCAATTGTTCCGGTAGGTGCGAGAACGGACACCTGCGCGTTGCGATAACCGTATTTTTCACCCAACTCCACGGCTTTATCCCAAGAACTGCGGGCGGCTGTCAATAAATCTTGCGGGCAAATATTCGGATCAATGGCGACCGGTTTTACGGTGAGATTTTCGTAGTTTTCTTCCGCCTCGGCATAAGCCGCGCGACGGTGATTGCGCATGACACGCAACATTGGTTCGCGGTTCTTTTGGAATTCGGCAAACGGTCCAAAGATTTCCGCCATCATGGCGGATGTGGCGTAGGCTTCACCGGTTAATGTGGCGGTTAAGGCGCCGGCGATCGCGCGGGCTTTTGCGGAGTTATACGGAATACCCCAGAGCATGAGGAGTGTTCCCATGTTCGCGTAACCCAAACCCAAAGTTCGGAAACGATAGGTATTGGAAGCGATTGAATCGGACGGGAATTGCGACATCAAAACGGAAATTTCCAAAACCATGGTCCAGAGACGGATAGCGTGGAGGTAGGAATCGACATCAAATTGTCTCGTTTCTTCGTTGACAAATTTCGCCAAGTTGATGGAGGCGAGATTGCAGGCCGTGTCGTCTAGGAAAACGTACTCGCTGTTGTGAATAAAAATACCGGAAAAATTATCCGCTTTTTGAGAAAACGGAACGCGACTGGTGATAATGCCAAAATTGTGATGACCATCGACCGTGCCGTCGTAAACGTCTTCGCGTCCTTCCGCTTGCACGGAAACAAAATGCTGTGTTATTTGCGAATCGGGGTCGTTGTTGGATGTTGAATGGAAAGGCATTAAGGAGTCGCCTGTTTGGAGATCTTTTACTTGGCGATATGCCCCGTCTTTTAACATTATTAGATGATCGTCCGTCGCGCGGAAGGAAGAACCGTCATCCAGCATGACGCGGAAAATTTCCGCTTTTTCGCGTTTAATACCAATGTTGTGCATTTTGCCGACCATAACCTGTTTTTTTGCAAGATCCCAAGTGTAAACAGGAGTTTCTTTTCCTGCTAAATCTTTAATTGGTACGGCGTTTTTTCCGTCCGCGACGGCGATTAACGTATCCCCTGTGATACAACATGGATTTGTAGCATTAATGCGACCGGACACCGGACAAGTGTGCCATTCTTGAATCGTGGTGTCGTATTGTAAACCCGGATCGGCGGATTGCCAGGCGGCTTGAGAAATATCTTGCCAGAGTTTGCGGGCTTTTAATGTTTTTACGATTCCACGGCCGGGGATACGGCTAATTAAACTCCATTCGCCATCTTTTTCCACGGCTTCCAAGAAGTCGTTGGAAACGCGGACGGTGTTGTTGGAGTTTTGACCGGAAACGGTTTGGTAGGCTTCGCCGTTATAATCGGACGGATAGCCGGCCGCAACCAGTGCCGCCACTTTTTTTTCTTCGTTGGCTTTCCACCAAACAAACTGCTCAATATCCGGATGATCGACGTTTAGAATCACCATTTTCGCGGCTCTTCGGGTGGTTCCGCCGGACTTGATGGCACCCGCGGCGCGATCAAAAATTCGTAACCACGACATCAAGCCGGAAGAATTGCCACCGCCGGAAAGTTTGGCGCCTTCTTCTCTGATCGTTGAAAAATTTGTCCCGGTGCCGGAACCGTATTTGAATACGCGGGCTTCGCGCATTACGAGATCCATGATACCGCCTTCTTCGAGCAAGCTATCTTTTACCGATTGAATAAAACAAGCAGAGGTTTGGGGGCGGGAATAGGCGTCGTCGGATTCTTTCAATACGCCATCATCAGGATCGACATAGAAGTGGCCTTGCCCCGGACCTTTGATGCCGTAGGAAAGGGCGAGACCGGTGTTGAACCATTGTGGCGAGTTTGGTGCCGTCATTTGGTGAATCAAGGTGTATTGCAGTTCTTCTTCGAAAGCTTTGGCGTCTTCAGGTGTCGCAAAAAAACCGTATTTTTCGCCCCAAAATCGCCAGCAATTTGTGAGACGTTTGATGACTTGCTTGGCGGAACTTTCACTACCTAAGACTTGTTTCCCATCGGCGCCAATAATCGGTTTCCCTTGTTCATCCACTTGTGGCACACCGGCACGGCGGAAATACTTGCTGACCATAATATCAGTGGCCACTTGGCTCCAGCCTGTCGGCACTTCGGCATCTTCTTTTTCAAAAATGGAACGGCCGGATTCGTCGCGGATGCGGGAGGTGCGTTTGTCCCACTGAACCGTATTAAACGGGTTTTCACCGAGTTTGGTAAAGCGGCGGTGAATTTTTACACCATTTTTTTTTGGATGAGTTGCCGGAATGATATTTGTATCCATTGTTGTATTTTGCGGGTTAGAAGAATTAGACATGGGGATAGCCTTTTGTCTTAATAAATGAATGTTTATATCGGTTGTTTTTGATTTTTTTTGATTCGTGCGCTTTAGGGATTTTCCTTTGGCAGGAGAATCCCTAATGTATTTTTTGCGGTCGCTTGTACAGCGGTGTTTTGGTTTCGACCGCCGGCTGATTTTTAAAACTTTTTTCCACACCTCCAACTTCTTAATTGCATTGTACTACCAATAAAAATTTTTGGAAAAAGAGGGTTATCAGGGACCGTCCCAGTACGCCTGGGTCGGTCACTGATAACGGGGCAATGCGGTATTTTGTATCGATATATCGATACAAAATACCGTCTAATAATAAAATTACTGTTACGATATATTGTGACAGCGTGGAAATTGAAATATGGTCTGGCATGAAAATCCGTTTCAGATAGAATAAACCCCGAGCCCCTGTAGTTTCCCACTCCGCTTAATCTCTTGATTAAGCTCCGCGGGACAAGCAATGGTTGATAAATACCACTGCTCGCCCCTCGAAGCTCTGTTAAGAAACAGAGCATCGTTAAGCCCTTGTAGCTTCCACCTTCGCTCTGAAATCGTTCAGAGCTTCGGTGGACAAGTAATCGGTCTATAAACTAGATGCTTGCCCACCGTAGCTTTGATAAAATATCAAAGCGAAGGCGGGCCCCTGTAGTTCAACGGATAGAACGAGCGCGTCCTAAGCGTTAAATGAAGGTTCAATTCCTCCCGGGGGCACTCATTGATTAGTTTTGCGAAGCAAAACAATCCAAATGTACATAAAATAGCTTCACGTCCTGTGAAGCTATTTTACACAAGAATCAATGAACTCCGAGATCTTTGCGTTCGGAAGCGCAAAGTCTCGGAGCTACCTTTAGTGACGAGCCAACTGCTTGGCTCGTGCGGAGGCGCGGCGGGGCCCCGAGAACATCCAGTGGATGTTCGAGAGGGTGCCAGCGCCGGCACCGCGTGCCGTGGTTGCATCAGCAACTCGAACGGTGAGCGATGTCCAGCAGGACCGCGAACTGGGAGCGGCGGTTGCTGAAGTCCTGCCAGTGGCAGGACGAAAGGTGCCAGCTCGAAACATGCAATATCAATTGTGTGTTTTGAGGCCGATTCCTCCCGAGGGCACTACTCCAGAAACAAGAAACTGGACGAAGGTCGGTCTATTTTTTGAAATTTCAGAAATTATGTGGCACTCTTGTGTTATTAGTTAAATTTTAGAAAAAAATTTACGAATTATATATGAACATCAAAAAAGGTTTTGTAAATTTAATTTTTGTGGTGGTAGTCGTCACAATCGTAGGTGTGGTTGGGTATTTCGGTTTTGTAAAAAGGTCGGAACCAGTTATTCGGCAAATCCCAACACCTATCTCTGCAAAATCATCTTCGGAACAAAAATCGGAACCAATTACTCGACAACCCACGTCAATCAACCCACAAACCACTGCTCCAACAACGACTCCAAAAAATGAAACTGCGAACTGGGAAGTCTATCGAAACGAAAAGTATGGTATTGAGTTTAAACATCCCGCTGGATGGTATATCTCTGATGGATCAAACGGGGGAAGTGGAATAGTCGTTTATGAGCGACGAGCAGGGTCAGGCTTGTCGGTGGTTAATCGGTTTATGCAAATAATTGGCCATGAAAATGAGACGACGGATGTTAAAACTTACGCATATAATAATACGCCCAACTTCCCAATGGCCACTAACACAACGGGTGGGCTGCTTAATAAAGAACAAGGTTATGTAATTGTATCTCAAACACAGTCTTACCAAACTTACATCAAGACTATTTACCAATCTGGACCGATGGAGTCGCCCATGTATATGGAAAGTTTGTTTGTAAGAACATATGTTCCTCATAAATCAGCAATTTTTGAAGTAATTGCTAGCATGGATGGTGAAAAAAACACCGTTGGACAAATGAAAAAAATTAATCCAAAAGAAGAAACCAATTACCTTGGTACTTACAAATTAATTCTTTCGACCTTTAGGTTCCTGGATTGAATGTCGTCGAAAAAAACTTGAAATTGTAGGGGGGGGGTACGACTTCGCTGTCAATCAGAATTTCTATGGGGAGGATTCCTTGCCGCCACGGGTGACGAAATGCATCCGGACTAATTCAAAAATACTGCACTTATTGATTAGTTTTGCGAAGCAAAACCTCTAATCGTACATAAAATAGCTCCACGTCCTGTGGAGCTATTTTACACAAGAATCAATGAACTCCGAGACTCTAGGCGCTCGAAAGCGCCGAGTCTCGGAGCTACCTTTAGC
>JAUSJG010000015.1 GCA_030647555.1 bacterium
AACAGAGCGGTGCCAATCTAAACACCAACGGCAAAATCACTAAACGTGGCTCGAAACATTTACGTCGTGCTTTAACTTGTGCCGCGGGGATTGCTAAGATGTATGATCCGGAATTAAAGAAATACTATCAAGACAAGCGCGATCAAGGCAGAAAGTACCGAGAAGTATTGTGCATTCTTGGACGCAAGATGGGCTTTAGAGTCTTCGCTGTTTTACAACGAGGGACGCCTTACGAAAAAAGAGAACTGAAGGAGGAACGGAAATGATGTACCACTTGACGGAAGATTTGAGGTCTTGATTGGATCGTATTGCGTCGCCGACCAATGCGGGTCGGACCTTTGCGAAAAGTCCGACCCGTGGAGTCCAACCAATTTTTGTCAGACTCTATTGACATATTTTTTTAGAACAGCTATAATGAATACTCCAAAGCTAATTATAAGGCAATATATCATCGCAATCGTGACATAACGGCCAAAATAATCATAAATGTTAACTATTACGGACAAATGTATAACACCAATCCCCCAACAAACAACTTAAGCACCGAGTACATGGCGCGCGTCTTTCGCGCCCCTGTTACGTCAATAATCGGCACCCTCGACCTTCTCCGTGACGGTATCTTTGACAAATTAGATGATAAAAAAAAGGCCGAACTACTCAACAACGCTTATGCCAAAGCAAAAAAACTGAATGAATATATCAACTACAGCATCTGCAACGACCGACACTGTATGGATAATACTTGCAAGATACACTTTCCAGACCCTGTTAATAATAGCTAAATATAGAGGACACTCATAATCAACAGAACTCGAATCTCATAAATTTTCAATTGTCAATTCCCAATTTTCAATGAATTATCCAGCCTTCGCTACCCACTTCGCTAAAGCTACGAGGGTCAGGAAAGCTTCGGCCGGCAGGCAATGACTTAATTATCAATTGACGACGTCGTCTTTTGATAATTTAAGAATTGAACATTAATTGATAATTGGTCATTGAAAATTGATAATTCCGTTTACTCTTCCTCCACCGTTATATCCGCCCCCAATTCAGCGAGTTTTTCGACGACATGATCAAATCCCCTTTCCAACTTTTCCACACCCTTAATTCGCGTTGTCCCAGTGGCAACTAGCGCCGTAAGCACGTAGGCAAAAGCGGAATGAATATCCGAAATCATCAAATTACCTCCCACAAGAGCCGTTGGTCCTTTAATAATTGCGCTGTGTTTCTCGCCCTTATTTTTAAAACGACACTCACTACTACCCAAACATTCCGCAAAAACTTGGACATCCGCCCCCATCTTCACCAAATCATCGATGTAGCTAAAGTGTTGCTCATGAACCGTTTCATGCAAGACTGACGCGCCATTACACTGCGTCAACACCACCGAAAACGGTGGTTGCCAATCGGTCATAAATCCCGGATGGACACCGGTTTCCAGATTAATAGCTTTTAACTCACCTTCATGCGAAAACGCAATCCCCTCGTCAATAACACTAAAACTACCGCCAATTTTTTTTATGACATTCAGTAATGTCTGATTTTCATCTTGCACCGCTCCGTTAATAAACACACTTCCTTGTGTAGCGATAGCCACGCACGCAAATGACGCTACCTCTATTCGATCCGGAATAATGCTATGTTCTGCTCCATTGAGAAATCCCACACCCTCCACCACAAACATTCTTCCCGGTTCGTGAAAGATTACCGCGCCCATCTTTTGAAGCAAATTAGTTAAATCAATAACTTCGGGTTCCACTGCTACGTTTTTTATCACTGTTTTTCCTTCTGCCAAAACAGCTGCCAGTAATAAATTTTCCGTCGCTGACACACTAGGATACGGGAGTGTAATTGTTGCCCCTTTCAATTTACCGGCACGAAAATTCAACATATTATCTTTTTTTTCTACAATGGCTCCCATCGCCTTGTACCCTTCTATGTGATAATCCACCAGTTTTTGCGCACCCTCTTGTGAACTATCAAGTGGTATTTCCGCGTGTCCGAAACGATGTAAAAGCGGAGCGACCAAAAGCATCGGCAAACGGTTTTTTCCGTGCCACTCAACGGACGCTTTACTATCCCTCACTTCAGGCGTCGTTAAATGCATAAATTTATTTTCTTTATCCCAAGTAATCTGTGTGCCAATCTTTTCTAGCATTTCCATCGTACTTTGCACCTCTCCTATTTCAGGGACGTTTTTTAAACGAATTGGGTCAAAAGAAAGAAGCGAAGCAATCATCATTTTCGTGACCGCGTTTCTGGATCCACTGACCTTCACTTGACCGTGTAATTGATTTCCTCCGTTTATGATGTATGTTTTTGACATTTGTTTTATTTTATCACAGATTTGCGACACACCTGTACCACATTCCAAGTGGTCCAAGATTGGACCACTTGGAATGTGGTACAGGTTCGTTTAATTATAATTAATCAAAACATCCCCCGTCGCTCTAAATAAAAAATCTCCCGTCCGAAAACGGGAGAGAAAGAACCCTGAATGAACAAACTCTTACGACGGAAGTCGTGCTTTCCGGATCCGATTCACGCAACCAGCCACTTCACGCATGAAGTTTTCAACGGGGAGTTCCGGTGCAGAATGACCGAACATCTCGACCGTGTGACCATGCGGCGTAAGCAACACCTGAAACGCCTCATCTTGCGCCATTCCATAGGGCGCACCAGACGACACCAACATCGATCCTGGAGTCGGTTGCATACGCAACCATTCGGCGATCGTGTCTTCGGTGGTGGGACGCTGTTCTTTGCCCCCAGGTGTAGCCGGCGGCTTCATTGGGGCATCCACAAATATGATTGGCAACTTCCACATTTCCTCGCCAGTTGAGTCTGCATAACACAGACATGCAGCCTCCCAAAGAAACCGTATCATCTGCAACTCGGTTTTGGGTTCATTGCTCCGCCAAAGCTTTTTAAGCCCATCACCGTAGACATTCGCCGCATTCGGGTGAACGGCGAAACAGTAGGTCATCAAATTTTCCTTCGGCCCCTGCAATTCCCGTTTTCCACCAAACACAACAATCTCATTCCAGCGCACACCGCTTTTCCAGGCACCGAAAAGATCAGCAAGTCGCGCCCCGGCTCGCACCACCAGAGCACCTGGCCATGCCGCACGCAAATACTCTTTCTTTTCAGGTTCAGTGGAAAGCAGAAAACCACAAGCCGCGAGGTGACGCCGAAATTGATTCGGCGGACAAGAAACATTAACCTCCGACAATTCCCACCGTTCGAGTGGTTGCCCTGTAATCTTATCTTTCTGAAAAAACCGATCTTGCAGCGCATAGTCGATGGCGATCAGGTCGCGACCAGGAACTTGAACATCGCGCAAAAAAGCCGCAAAGGCCCAGGTGGGACGATTATCCACACCAAAGAGAAGAGCTGATCGACGCACAGAAGTACCTCCAAATAGAGAAAACAAGTTGTAAACGGACACCTCCCAAACTTCAGGGAGTTATACTATATAGCATTTATTATTAAACCTGTCAAATTTCGTTCGCGCGAAACAGGGTCGGACTCCTCGAGGGGGTCCGACCCTAATTGGTCAGCGACTTAATATGGCAATTCAACGACGACCAATGAGGGTCGGACCGCTTATGCAGTCCAACCCTATATTACAAACTCCACCGGTTCCGGTGGTAATGGGATTGCTTCTTTTTCAGAATACCCCACTGAAATTTGCGACGGCACTTTTGATTCAGTCACGATTTGTCCAGTTACATCATCTTGCACTTGAATATCCGCGCCCAAGCCACGTAATTTTTCCACCAACGATTCGTAACCGCGTTCCAGTTGATCAACACCACTAATTACTGACGTTCCCTGCGCCATCAAAGCCGCGATCACATACACAAATCCGGCCCGTAAATCCGGCACAACTAAATCTACCGCTTTCAAATTAACCGGTCCGCGCACCGCCACACTGTGCGGACAATTCATCCCCTGAAAACGACAACTGTGCCCACCCAAACAATCGGTAAACAAATTCACGTCCGCGCCCATTTTTTTCAAGCCCTCAAAATAGCCAAAGCGTTTTTCGTGGACAGTTTCGTGGACCACCGACATTCCATTGGCTTGCATCAGCAATAAAGAAAAGGGTGGTTGCCAATCAGTCATAAACCCGGGATGTGTTCCTGTTTCCATTGTTATTCCCTTCATCTGGCCGGTGGAATAAAACCAAATTCCATCTTTGGTAATTTCAAACGCCCCGCCAATTTTACGCAACATATTCAAGAACGTACGCATCCCGTGCTGGCTAACTCCTTTCACCAAAATACTGCCACCAGTAGCGATAGCTGCACAAGCAAAGGACGCCGCCTCAATCCGATCCGGCGCCACCCGGTGCTCGGCCCCGTTAAGTTTTGCGACACCTTCAATAACAAAGGTCCGTTCCGGTTCCAAGAAAATTATCGCTCCCATTTTTTGTAAGAGATCAACTAATTCAATAATTTCCGGTTCGATAGCAGCATTTTTAATCACCGTTTTCCCTTCCGCTAAAACAGCGGCCAAAAGCAAACTCTCCGTGGTCATGACACTTGGATACGGAAGATCAATTACCGCGCCATGCAATTTAGTCGCCTTGAAAACAAGTATGTTGCCGATTTCCGTAATCTCCGCGCCCATTGCGCGATAACCGGCCAAATGAAAATTAACAGGCCGTGGACCAATGCGATCGCCACCCTCAATTGGAATCTCGGCATAACCCATCCGGTGCAAAAGCGGTCCGGCTAACAAAATCGGAATACGATGTTTACCGGAAAAAACCGCCGGCACAACCGCAGTCTGCAAGCACGGAGAAACCAAATGGACAGAACAATCATTATCGCCGTCCCACATCGCCTGCGCGCCCAAAGAGTTAAGCAGACTCATCGTAAGTTCCACTTCACCAATGTGCGGAATATTGGACAGTTTTACCGGTTCAGACGTCAAAAGCGAGGCCACCATCATCTTTGTGACCGTATTTTTTGACCCACCAACAGTAACAGACCCCTTTAAGGGGTTTCCTCCAGTAACGATGTATTGCTTTGACATAGACGTAGTATTATATACTCAAGTGTGATATTTGTCAATATCCGATTTTGTAACTACTCACCGGTTTGAAAGTTCGTCTTTGCGAGCCCTTTCAAGGGCGAAGCAATCTTAGCGCATTTTGTTTCTCGCGGGAGATTGCTTCGGCGTTGAAACGCCTCGCAATACCCGTTAAAGGAACGTGTCAAATAGTTTCTTTTTTTCAAGGTAATAATTTTAGTTTGCAGTTGCATAAAAAGTACGTGAAGGATCGAAGGTTGTTTTTTGCGAAATCACAACATACATGATGCGAACAATTTTTCTGGCAATAATCACCAATGCTTCGACATGGTTTCTGTTTTCTTGCTCCCGCAGATAATCATAATATGCGCGAAAATCGTTATTGTTCATTGTCGCTCCCCAGGCCGCGTTATACAGTCTGCGCCGTAAGAAATTATTGCCACGCTTAGTTAACTTGCACTGACCTTTCCATGTACCGCTTTCTCGCGATGAAACATCTAATCCGGCATAACCGATCCATGACTTAGCCGAAGGATAATCCGCAGAAAAGAAGTGTGTCGCCAATGTGGCCGCGAATACAGAGACACCTGGAATGGAAACAAGGTTCTTGATGTTTTCTGATTGTTCTTTGTTTCCTTTGACTTCCCGTACCACTTCGTTTTCCATTTTATTAATTTTCTTTTCGATGTTTGTTACCGCTTCAAGTAATTGTCTTTCGTTTTCGGTAAGCGGAGACTTTAAGTTATCTTTCGCTTCTGTGAAGCTGTCGATGATCGCTTGCATGGATTGCAAGGTGTGACTTAATGAGCCAATACAAGCCAATTTCTTGCGCAGAACAAGTTCATCACCGGTCATACAAAAGGGTTTTGGTAAGTGTTCTTCAAGTAGTGCAACATTAGCTAATACCTTCGCGTCCGCTTTGTCTGTCTTGACCTTCCTGATACAAGATTGGGTATACTTTTTAGCAAGGAGTGGATTAATCACGCGGACATCCAAATTGTTTTTTGAAAGAATAAGTGCAATCAACCAGTGGTAATGTCCGGTGGACTCCATTACAATCTTTCCTTGATAACCCACCAATTGTTTTGCTAGTTTCTTGATGCCTGTTTCGGTGTTGCTAAACTTAAGCGCTTTTGAGAATCCTTCCCGGAATTTCAAACAGATGCTCATTGAAGCTTTAGCAACATCGATACCGACGGCGAGAATATCCTTTGTTTGTTTTTCTTTGTTACTCATACTTTTGTATGTTTAAGATTAAGATGCAGAAAAGTATTTTCATTTGTCCCTGTCATATTGGTTAAAGTGGCTAATTGCCATACCCGATAACGGAGATGCAAACGAACATTCTGCTGAAAACAGGAAGAGAAAATGGCATTGCGCGTGGCTTAAAAGCCATAGACGGCCTCGTTTTCTTCTTCCTGTTTTCAGCATAACAAAAACGACTAACGGATTATACTTACCCTTTATAAGACGGCGTTTTTCGAATTACTTTCAGGCAAGTGAGGAGTTACCCGATTTTTACCTGTTTTTATGACGATTCCACACGATACAGATACACTTTTCCCACACCTTCGATACTCATTTCCGCCTCTGCTTGCCAACCCGGGAGTGGAAAAGTGTAAGTAATAATTCTGGTTCCGGTTTTTAATGTTTGCCGTAGCTCACGCATCAGATTTGGTAATGTTTTCGGCATCAAGAACAGAAATAAAACTGTTACTTCCGACATATTAGCGGCAAAACCGTCCCGCAATTTAACAGAACCTTTTACTCCATTTCGCAACAGTGTAATTTCAGCCAACAACCAAAGAAACGGTGATAATTCATAACCGATTACTTTAGCCCCTCTCTTAGCGGCCATCACCAACACTCGCCCATCACCCGCACCAATATCAACCAAAGTATCCCCCTCTTTTACCTGTGCCAGATCCAATGCCACTTCTACCGCTTTTTTTGGCGTTGGAACAAAAGGTGCGCCCTTCCACGCGGCGACAGCCGTCATTACGCCCGCTAACAGGATCAAAAAATAGATGAACCAACTGATGGTCATACAATTGTCATACCAAATATACCCCTTCAACACCACAAATAGGCAATTCATGCCTGCCCGCCATAACCTTGGTGACGGCGGGAATTGCCCCTACAACAGACCTCATTTCAATGAATATAATTCTTCTAAAATCCACGAACCTTTACCTTCTTAGTAAGCAGTGCGTCGGCCTTAGGAATCCGAATCGTCAAAATACCATCTTTTAATGACGCATCCGACTTTTCTGAAACAATATCAACGGGCAAGATAATCGAACGTGAGAATGAACCCCAATAACACTCGCGATAAAAATAATCTTCTTCCGTTACTTCTTCATCGTGCCGACGAGTGCCTCTAATTGTTACCATGTCATTGGTAATCGAAACATCCAAGTCATCCGGTTTAACACCCGCAATCGTGGACTTAACAACAATAAATTCCGGTGTTTGATAAACATCAACTGTTAACTGACCCTCTTGTTCATCCATCGCCCCCTTCTCTCCGCGGGCACTTGGTGTAATTTTGGTCGGCTGATCCTTGTCTTCATCAGAAAGCATTTCCACAACTTTTTCATCATCGTCACTTTCGATGTCCACATCGTGACTTACCGAACCGGTTAGGCGTTGAAATAGTGATCGTCGTTCTCCCATATGGAAACATTATAGCACAGTGATTATTTAACGAAACCCCCATGTTTTCATAAAAGTTGGATTCCTACTATAGAACCGGCTCTTTTCTCAAAAGTTCATCAGATTCGTCCGTGGGATCAAAATTATATCTATAAACTTTTGTATTTCCTAATTGTAAACACTGACTGCCTCCTTCGGAATTATCGCAGGATGAAACACTCAATTCTTCAACCTGATTACCAACGTATTTTTGAGTATCAATTTTCCCGATAATGCTATTCCCTTGAACACAACTCAATTCCCCCGTAGTCTTTACCACCTTGGTCAACTGAAGATTGTTACCGACAACTTTCCAATACCCAGAATAACCAAGATCCTTGGAGGAACATTGCAAATAGTTGAATTTTCCGGATGCAAAGAATTGATACAGAGCACCGCCATTCGTCTCTTTTTGCCACTCGCCTACTAGACCCCTTGAAAGAGGTAAAACAATACCCACACGTGAAGCGGAATCATCTAGTTTTAACGATGATATCACCTTATCTAAAATCGATTGCTTACTCGTAACACCCGCCAGATCATACGAATAAAACAAGGTAATAACTCGGTTATTACTTGCGGAAATAAATATTTTTGCATATTGGGTTGCCGATGGATCAATCGCGCTATGAAACACATAACTAACACGTATGGCCTCATGTCCGTTGATATCGATCTTTTCCTCTTTCTGGTCACTTTTTAAGTTTGAGTACATTTCTAAGGCATTATAAAACTCCTCAGATGCTGCATTTTTATAAGCTTTTCTAAGAATATTTTCTTCTACAATTCCACTGGGGTAATATCCAGAACCGGAAGTGCTGTCGAGACTAGATGCCTTCTGTAGTGTTACCTGAAAATTCAAATTCGGATCAGAAGGAAAAATAATACTTGAGTAGGTTTCGGGATTCGTTTTAAAAATTGGCTGACCCCAAGAAGCTGGGTAATCAAAACTAATTCCCAGTTCATTGTTGCTGTATGAAATCAAAGCGGGTGACGAAACTTTTGTTGTCACATTGATACCAGCCGGAACAACTGTGTTTAATTTTACATATAAATAAATTACTCCACCAATTAAGAAAGCAACTATCGCAATCCCAATAACGACGATAATAATTTTATGTACGTATTTCATATGATTTTAATATTACAACTCGGTTTGTTGGAATTCAATAACCTTATTGAACCAAACAAAAAAACAACCAATCCTAAATACTTTCGATTAACGTTTTCAGGGCCGCGATTCCTTGCTTCTGTTTTTCAAGTTCGTTCCGCTTCACAACCAGTAAATCTTTTAGTTCTTTGATAATGTTCGCCGGTGCCTTATCGCCCATCTGAATCAAGCGTTGCTCCAATTTAGTAATTTCTTCTTGCGCTTTCTTGGTATCAGCCTCCATGGCAATCATCCGTTCTTTGAGCGGCAAAGTTGAAAGTGTTTCAGCGGTCAAAGCAATCTTTGAACAAGCTGACGCCGGCAACGACACCCATTTTGTGCCTTCTTCTTTTTCTACAACTTTTGAAAAGTTACTCAATTGCGCGATCGCTGACCACAAAGGTTTTAGCTTCTTTTCTGTTTGCAGAAGAATTATTGGTTTATTGCCATTTGGAATACCCAACAAATTCCGCAAACTCCTTAATTCGCTTACAATAGCCTGAAAATCTTTAATTTCCTTTATTTCTTTCTTCTTGGTCTTCACTTGTTTTGGCCAAGCAGTGTTAATCAACATTCCTTTCTTATCACCAAAATCCTTCCATAATTCCTCTGTCACAAATGGCATAAATGGATGCAATAATAACAAACATTGTTTGAACACATCTTTGGCGACACTTGCGCTTGTGAGACCAGGAACCTTACTTACTTCAATGTACCAGTCGGCAAATTCATCCCAAATGAAGGCGTGCAAGCCCCTGGTCGCGTCACCAAAACGAAATTCATCTAAGGCATTAGATACCTCCGCGGACACTATTTCAAGGCGCTGTAAAATCCAATTATCAAATACAGTCGGGGCTGTTTTCGATTTCTTCGCGGAACCAATAAACTTACCCATATTCCATAATTTATTGGCAAAATTTCTACCAACCCGTACGGCGTTTTCATCAAAACGCAGTGCTTGCTGATCTTGCTGTGTTTGAATCAATAAACCAAAACGCACCGCATCCGCGCCATACTGATTAATCAAATCCATCGGATCAATCCCCGTCCCCAAAGACTTACTCATCCGCTGACCTTTTAAATTTAGCACCGTGGGATGAATAATGACATTTTGAAATGGAATCTGCTGACTCAAATTTTTCTTGCCATATTGTTTGGCTGGCAGATATTTATGCTTGTCCGTGAACTCCAAACCGGAAAAAATCATCCGAAGCACCCACAGCGGAACAATATCTCGAGCCGTCGCCAAAACGGATGTCGGGTAAAAACGCGCAAAATCATCGGTCATTTCCGGCCAACCAAATACCGCAAATGGCCAAAGCGCCGCTGAAAACCAAGTATCCAAAGTATCAAGGTCTTGGACGAACGCCGTTCCACCACATTCCGGACACTTCTTAGGTTTAATGGGAGAAAACACAACGTGCGCATCCGCGCCCCCTGTACCCTGTACCCTGTACCCTGTACCCTTGTCAGCCTGACAATACCAAACAGGCAACCTGTGACCAAACCACAGTTGACGAGAAACACACCAGTCTTTTACATTAGCCAGCCAATCCAAAGAAATTTTCTTCCAGCGCTCCGGTTGCATTTTGATCAAACCTTTTTCGATAACTTCTCTTGCCGGTTGCGCCAATGGTGCCATTTTTACAAACCATTGTTTGGAAACTAGCGGTTGAATTACTGTGTTGCACCTATCACACAAAGAGACATTGTGACGAATCTTTTTAGGATCACCTTCCAATAAATTTATTTTTTTTAAGTTATCCAAAACCTTTTCACGCGCCTCGTTAGTTGTTAAGCCGACATATTCCGTTCCGGCCGCCACCGTCATTTTTCCGTCTTCCCCAATCACATTAATCACCGGCAACTTATGCCGTTCACCGATTTCCCAATCCGTTTGATCATGTGCCGGCGTAACTTTTACCGCGCCCGTCCCGAATTCTTTTTCAACTGCATGATCCGCTACGATCGGAATTTCACGATTTGTTAATGGTAATTTAATTTTCTTACCAACCAATTTTTGATAACGTTCGTCGCTTGGATAAACCGCCACTGCTGTATCACCAAGCATTGTTTCCGTACGCGTTGTCGCCACAATAATTGAGCCGGAACCATCAGACAGTGGATATCGAATATTGTAGATCAAACCATCTCGTTCTTCGTGCTTCACTTCTAAATCCGAAATTGAAGAAGCACAACGCGGACACCAGTTTACAATTCGATCACCGTGATAAATCAAACCCTTTTTGGCGTAATGAATAAAGGCTTCTTGCACGGCGCGGACATATTCCTTGTCCAATGTAAACCGCTCTCTAGTCCAATCGCAGGAAGAACCGATTCGCCGTAATTGTCCACTGATGGTTTTTCCATATTGTTCTTTCCATTCCCAAACACGTTCGATAAATTTCTCACGTCCTAAATCATGACGTGTTAGACCCTCTTTTTTTAATTGTTTCTCAACGACATTCTGGATGGCAATACTTGCATGATCCATTCCCGGAATCCAAACTGTGTCGTCCCCTTTCATCCGGTGATAACGAATCAAAGCGTCCTGCATCGATGCGTTCAGGGCGTGTCCCATATGCAAAGAACCAGTCACATTCGGCGGTGGAATAACAATCGAAAAAGATTTCTTCCCGCGCGGTTTTTTTACAGCCGGTTGAAAAGCCTTCGCGCGTTCCCAAGATTTATAAATTTTCTCCTCGGTTAAAGAAGGATCGTAGGGTCGTCCGTTTCCCCTCTTTACCAAAGAGGGCCGCCCATCTGGGCGAGCCTCGCTCTGCGGAGCGGGGCGGGGGGAGATTTTTTCCATGTTTTCAGTATCAGTTGACATAAAGTAAGTACCAGAGTAAGATACCCCGTTACGCTTGTTCGTTCAACCATAGCTCAGGAAAGGGCAATCAAAATGTCAGGAAAAAACGGGTACTGTGGAGCAACAATTCATCAAATTGGTCACGAAACGTTCTGGGGAGAAGCTGCAAGAATCGCTGCCGAAGTCTTAAATCTCTTTGCGGACAGTTCTGGCAAGGTGGTCGTCGCTGTAGAATTCGCACCTCTTTGTACTAACCGAGAATCGGCGCTTGCTGATACCATCGACCTCATGGATGCGATCATTGTATGGGCACAAGATCTTTCGGGGTCACACGAACTCATTGCGACACAAGAATTAGTGAAGAGAAACAGATCATTCGCCGGAAAAATCACGATCACCAAAGAACCGGGGTATTGATTAATCCCCCCCCCGCCGCTAACCACGCGGCTTTTTTATTTTATTTTGCCGAAGCAAAATAAAATAATCCCCCGTAGCCTTGGCGAAGGGGGATATTTTCATCATTCATAAATCATTATTCATCATTCACGCACCCGGCATCGCAATGCCAAGCAGAACCGCCACACCGATCATCGCCGCATTATCCGTACAATATTTAATTGGTGGAACAACTAACGGAGTGTCCCCCAAGGCGACTTTCATTGTCTCACGCAATTTTGTATTAGCAGCCACACCACCGGCAATAATTACTTCCTGCGCGCTTTCTTGCTGAACCGCTTTTAAAGTTTTTTGCACTAAAATATCCACAATTGCGTTTTGCGCACTCGCGGCCACGTCCGCTTTTTCTTGCAGTGATAATTTTTTGTCACGAATTGCGTAATACACTGCCGTTTTTAATCCCGAAAAACTAAAATCCAAATTATCCGTATTTAACATCGGACGTGGAAAATCAAAAGCTTTTTCGTTTCCCTGCAAGGCCAATTTTGCCAATTCCGGACCCCCCGGATATGGAAGTTCCAACAGGCGCGCAATTTTATCAAACGCCTCCCCCGCCGCGTCATCTCTCGTTTGACCTAAGAGTTTTAATTCCAATTTTTCGTTCAACCGAAAAAGTTGCGTATGCCCACCAGAAACTACCAAAACAACCGCGGGAAATTGATGTGTAACAGACAAAACCCCTCCACGCCTCCCCTTGATAAGGGGAGGAATCGCGTCTCCCTCCCTTTTCCAAGGGAGGGCCGGGGCCGCCATCAGGCACTCCGAATCTCGAAGATTCGGAGTGGATTCACCATCATCGAGCAACCAACTCGCCGCGATATGCCCCGCAATATGATGAACCGAAACAAACGGCTTTCCCCAAGCCACCGCAAGTGCGCGCCCCGCCGTCTCCCCCACCACCAATGCTGGCCGTAGCCCCGGTCGCGTGGTTGTTGCGATAGCATCAATTTGTTCTTTAGTTATTCTCGCTTGTTTCACTGCCTCTGAAATTACAGGAACAATCGCCTCAACATGCGCTCGCGCCGCCACTTCCGGCACAACCCCGCCAGTAATTTTATGAATATCAATTTGCGAAGAAACGATGGACGACAAAACGACGATTGAATTTTGATTTCCGATTGATGATTGATGAAACTCGACAACCGCAGCCGCCGTTTCGTCGCACGATGTTTCAATTGCTAAGACACGTTGCATGGAAACCAGATTAGCACAAAATTACATATTCGCATTAATGTCCGACCTTTATAGGTCGGACATTAATCTAACGTTTCGAATATTTATCAAAATTCAAAAATTCATTTATTTCTGCGGAACGAATTTTTCAATTAAATCAAACAACACTTTTCTGGTAACTTGTTCTTTTCGCAAAACACTATCCGGATTAAATGACTGCGCGGCCTTTAAATCTTGAGTATAAGCTGTCGCCAATAAAATTATTATCGGAATATTTTTCGTAATTTTGTCATCACGTAAATCTCTAATTAATTCCACGCCCGTTTTTATTGGCATCAATATGTCCGTCATAATAAGATCGGGTAATTCCGTTTTTGCCAACGCAAACCCTTCCTCACCATTCACCGCAGTAAGAACGGTACAAGTAGCCTCTAGAAAGCGCTGTAATAGATTGCGAAATTGTTCGTCATCTTCTACGATGAGAATTTTTGTTTTTTTCATAATGATTTTATTGGAAATGAAACATAAAAAGTTGAGCCTTTTCCTTCACCTGCAGATGTAAACCAAATCTTCCCACCGTTGGAGTTAATATATTGTTTTGCAATAAACATCCCCAAACCGGATGAAGCTTCGGGGTGTCGCAACACATTTGATGCGCGATATAATTTTTGAAAAATCATCTGCTGTTCGCCTTCGGGAATACCTGCGCCGTCATCTGTTACTTCTAAAACAATATCATTATTTTTGCTCACCAATTTAACCATGACGCGCGACTTGGCATATTTTATCGCATTATTAACAACATTCGTAACTGCTTCGTGAATCAACAATTGATCAACAAAAATATTATCGTTACCGTTAAATTTATTAAACGTTAAATCTACCTTATGTTGATTGCGGTATTTTTCCAAATCTTTTATCACTTGATCAACCAACAAATTCGCGGAAACATGTTGTGGTTTTGGATCCAAATCACCTTCGTCAATAGCTTTTACATTCAAAAAACTTTCCACAAACATCCTTAGTTTAATTCCCACTTTTTCAATTTCTCCAATTATTTGATTAAATTCTTTTTTGTTGGCTTGTATATCCACTTCTTTCAGTAATTCAACGTTCCCTCGCAACGTTGCGATTGGCGTACGAAATTGGTGCGCAACAATATTAATCACTTCATTTTTTACCTGCTCCAGCGCGACTAGTCGCGAATATGCCTCAACATTATTTAAGGAAAGTGCCAAGGAATTAGCATAAGCCAGCGCCAATGCTTTCTCATCAAAATCAAAAACATGAGGTTTTTCATAATACAAGCTAATTGCCCCCAAAACATTGGCTAACGCCCGTAACGGCACCCCCATTACCGCACGCACCCCCATTTCCTCCAAGATTTTCTTTGCATTTTTTTTACTATAAAGAGGTGTATCGTTTAAATCTTCCGTCGTCCACGCCACTCCACTGTCAATGGCATACTTCACTTCCGGAAACTGATCAGCAGGAACAGCATCTTTGCAAAAAACACTCAAGTCGTCACTTAAGTCGTGACTATATTTGAGCGTAACTGTTTTCTCTTTACGATCATAGAACCAAAGCGCTAACGCCTTAGCACCAAACAGTGTATGCAGTTTCGTCGAGAATAACGCTAATAATTGTTCTTGTGGCATGTCCACTGCTGTGAGAGAAGAAAGTTCTCCAAGTGCGATCAATCGATTGGCGAGCGGTATATTGTTATTATTTTCCATTTTTTTTCATAAACAAATTAAGTTAATTAATCACACCATCCTACACGACCACTCCCACATTGACATATTTTTTCACCTCTTTCAATAATTCCGCCGGTAATATATCCGTCTTAAATAAAACATTTTTTGCTCCCAATGCCCTCGCTTCTTTTTCCATTCCATCAAATTGCGCGTTTGAAAGTAAAATCACCGGTCCATTTGGAAGTTCGGGCGATTCAACACTTAACCGACGAAGCACTCCCATCCCATCCAATTTAGGCATCAACAAATCAAGAAGAATCACTGCGTACCCCCCACCTCTCGCCTTTATCAATGCTTCTTCTCCATCTTGTGCCAAATCAACCTCAAAACCCTTACGAGTAAGAATTATATTGTACATATCCCGTAACGCATCATCATCTTCAACCAAGAGAACTTTGCTTTGAGCCATAAATTAACAAAAAGATTAATGTTTAACCGAATTATGCCATTTTTGTGCACTAATTACATTTTAGCACGATAAACCGCCTTTGTTCCACAAATCTTGCCCCAGAAACTTGCTTCTTGTTTGAAAATTATCTATTCTGTTATAGTTCTGATTTCCGATATCTGACTTCCGACCTCTTCGCATGGCCCTATCGTCTAACGGCTAGGACACGAGACTTTCATTCTCGTAATCGGGGTTCGCCCGCCAACACGGCGGGCGCCCGCTGAAATAGCGGGCGATTCCCAAAGATGCACATTGATATTATAAACAGAAGAAGAAATATCCAACCATGGCCCTATCGTCTAACGGCTAGGACACGAGACTTTCATTCTCGTAATCGGGGTTCGATTCCCCGTGGGGCTACAGATAAATAAAAACGACTCCTACATGGAGTTGTTTTTGTTTATCTTTCGTCGAACACGGGGAATTGAAGGGTATTCAAAAAATATGAACTGCTTCATATTTTTTGAAACCCAGGCTTCGCAGGAGAAAATTTCCTTCGAGCAGCAGCGAGCGGAAATTTTTGGAGGCGAAGGATTCCCCGTGGGGCTACTCGAGATTTGTTTCGCTTAGCAAAACTACATAATCACAAAAAAAACGGAAGGTGTTTAGGTAAACGATTACCTACCTTCCGTTCAACTTATTTTTTTCGGCCGTGAACAACCATTGCACCCGACAACCCGCCGAATCTCCTTCATCTCGCTCACCAGATAGAGTGTTATTGGTCGCCCTCGCCAGGTTCTGATTGCATCTTCCCTCACATTAACCATGTTACGCTTTCTTAACCAGGACAGTTGCATGTTGCTGATACCGGCACACTTCGCCGCCAACCCCAACGTAAGCAACCCTGCTTCTTCCGAAAACAACCTTGCCGTAAGAGCGAGAAATACCTCCTTGTGCCAACCCTGCACAGACTGAAGTGTTGTTTCCTTGTCGACACAAACAGCGCGACGTCTAACATTCCGTTCTTTGACGCAACTTTCCTTGTCGCAAACTTTTCTTGCAAGAGAACGCCTTCCTACAACAAAACCATCACCGCAAATCTCACAGGTGCATTTTCCCGTCACAAGCGGATGACAGCGCAGTTTGGCAAGATTTTCCTCATCGATAACAAATGCACTCAACTCACTAGTGCTTCTCCGTTCAAAAACAACAACACCTGTTCTACAAAGTCGAGCAACTGTATTTTTTGAAACACCAAGTTCGGATGCGGCCTCGCTGATTGTCCAAACTTTTTTCTCCCTTTCATCCTTTCTTTGAAAAACTGATTCACCATGAATACTTTTCACCTCCGAAATAAGCTGTCTCGCTCTCTCGCGAGTCACGTTAAAAGCTTCACCAATTTCTTTCAACGTTGCCGTGCGATTTACCAGGAGAATAATCGTCCTCACACGATCGCAATTGATATCCCGTACAGTCGACCTACCCGTTGTGCCTACACAAGACTGACGTTCTGTTACCGGTAACGGAAAGTATTTTTCTATTGTCGCGGTAGTCATACCCAAATCTTTCGCTACATCCGCCTCTGATAAACCCCGCGCCCGCAATACGGCAACTCTTAATTCTCGTTCCTGTTTTACTTCATCCGGCATAGGGGTTCTGCCGTATGATCTACGGACAATCCGCCCTTCCCTGATTAGTTTCATCGCAATCGCGCCAATTCTGAATCGAGATTGTTTGAGTTTTTTGGCAATAGCTTTATTGCTTAAACCAGTCGCCCTCAACTCAACAACCCGCTTCTCCAACCTAGCTTCCCCTCTTTCTTTTTGTTCGCGAGTTTCAAATGGCTTCTTGTTGCCGGTCGCAATTTTACGAACCGTCTCAACAGAAATATCCATGATAACCGCGATTTCCCCAAATGACTCATTTAGTGCTTGTGCCACCCGAACCTGCATACGAGCGCTCAACGATTGTCGAGAGTTTTTTATCATATTTCACCTCTTATTAAATTGTTACGGAGCATCACTATCAACACTAACTGACAATCAGTTAGGACACACTATTTAACCAAATGAGCCAATCAAAGTCAACCCAAATTAGGTGATTATAAATCGATTATTTGAACCACTAATTTTTTAGCGCAATTACCGCCGCAAACCGATTCGCATTTTTATCTCGTCGAAATGAATAATAGTCGGAACTACAGTGGTTACAAATACCTTCAATCTGGATATTATCCTCGTTCACGCCGGTGCTCGTTAATTGCTCCTTATTGCTTGCCCAGAGATCAAAATAAATTCTATCATTTCGGTGAATAACGAACTGCGTTAATTTTGCCACCTCAGCCGCTAAAACAACTTCCTCTCCCACCTCAAAGCAATCAGGACCAATTGACGGACCGATTTCCGCGATAATATCTTTTGGATCGCAATCGTATTTTACAATCATTTTTTGGATAGTTTTTTCCAGAATATGTTTCATTGTGCCCTTCCAGCCCGCGTGCACCGCGCCGATAACTTTTTTTACCGGATCGTAAAGTAAAATCGGTACACAATCGGCCACCAAAATCATCAGGGTAATTTCAGGTAAATTGGTCAGCAACGCGTCTGTATCAGGAATGCCGGTATTAAAATCTACACTACCCCGCCCAGCATCACTCTCGCGCACGATAAAAATATGATCACTATGTGTTTGTTGGCAAAATACGGCTTTTTCTAAAGCAAGTTTTTTTTCAGCAAATATCTGCTGACGATTTTTTAAACCCACCAAAATCCCCTGCTCGTCTTTGATAGAAAAACTACCATCCCCAACCTTGGTGATAAATACTCCGGCACCATTATGTTCACTTATATTTTCAAGCAAAAGATAACCGATAATAAAACTATTTAATTCACGGTGCCACGCACGTACGCGACATAATATTACCCGTCCCTTGATCAATAGCGTTTACCACGGTGATTGAATCTGTTGCGTTGACGACTAGATTACCATCAACATCTAGCGGATTTACCTGGTTCTGCCACACTGCTCCCGTTTTAGTAATTGTCCGTGGAACACCGTCCAAATAGGCTTTTACTAAATTATCATCATCCGCCGTAAGTTTATTATCACCATTCACGTCCAAATATGGTTGTGGACAGGCTAAATCAAGACCACAAGTTTTTGGCGCGATATCACCGGCCCCATATAAATTGATTGCGTTCACAACAAGAGCTGAATCCATCGCCTCTACGATATTGTTATTGTTCACATCTACTGGATTTAATTGGTTCTGCCACACTGCTCCCGTTTTAGTAATTGTCCGTGGAACACCGTCCAAATAGGCTTTTACTAAATTATCATCATCCGCCGTAAGTTTATTATCACCATTTACGTCAAGATATGACGATGGACATGGAAGATTAGCCCCTAAAACAGGAGGAGTCGGCGTGGCGGTTGACGTGGCAACTGGGGTGGCGGACGCTACAACTGGTGTAGGCGTAGGCGCACTATTCGTGCTCGAATTCGAACTGCCATAGCCTTTTTCAGGTTTCTCTCCTCCACCATCGGCAATAATCTCTGCCTTATTCACCAATAACGCCTTTTTGCCGACAACGACCTGTTTGCCATTACTATCTCTTCCGGTAATCTTGATATACGCTTTTCCCAACACGTAATTGGCGGGTAACTGAAAATTCATTGTTTTATCCAGGACTTTGTAAGGAATCGGCCTACAAACAGTTATGAGTTTCACGAGAGAACAAACCTCAATTTTATACACCGTTACACCTTTTACTGCCGGTAACGGCAAAGTTATCATTTCACCCTGTTTTACCGCCATACGCGGTGAATTTGCCTGCAAGACCAATGCCCCAAGATAATCGCTGAAAAACACGACAAAAACCAAAACTAGTGCCGCACCGATCCCCGCACCGACGGCATAAAAAACCTTCTTGATTAAAGTCTTATTTATCGTCGACCCACTGTCATTGGAAATATTATTCATTTTCATTTGTTAATGTTCGATGTTGACACTATTATATTCTTTCTTAAATGTGGTGTAAACATGTCTCACTTCCGCCGATACAACTTTAACATATTCGACCGAAAACCGGTATTATTTGGCACTACAGCCACCAATTCCCAATCTTGATTTAACAAGTTAATTAATTGATCGGCGTTACGAAAGTACGCGTAATCCGTTAGATGCTCCATTAAAAGCCACCTCACTTCCCCGTCTTGTATCGCAGACGAAACTTTTTCCCAGGGCGGCAAAAACAAATTTTTCTCATCTTCGGCAATAAAATCATACCGATACCACAATGGATGACTGATATTGAATAAGGTTTTATGACCGGATAAATAAGGAACGACTGTCGCCGCGGTTAATACCGACTGGTCGCTTGGAATCAGGTTTTTCATCTCCAAGGCCATGGTTTCGGAAGCGTCAGCAGTAAACATGCCGGTCCAAGGAGCAGTAAAAACCGATACATAGCTCAAAACATTTAACACAACAAAACAAAGAACAACCAACACTTTAACAAGCAAAATATTTTGTTTCCAGATTTTTGAAATTACCCAGACACCCAAAACAGTGATCGGTACCAAAAAATCCGCAACGTAGTCAGGTAGAAACGTGGGCCAGGTGGCATAAAGCGCCGTAAGCGCAACAATCCACGAAACCCCCATTAACAGTAGATTACCAAACTTCCAATTTTTGAAATTGGTAAGTTTTAGAATTATCCCCGCAACCGCCAATAACACGATGACGACATGGGCCGTCGCAATTCGACCAAGAATTTTTATAGTATCAAGTATTGTTATACCCCAAATATTCACACTGGAGTCACCGGCAATCCGACTACCAATAATATGTGCATAACCACTGCCAAATAATTCGCCTAAACCAGAATAACCGTAAAGTTTCAGTATTAAAATCCCAAGCAGCAGTAACACCAAAACAGATCCAAAGCCGAACAACAAGAAAAATTTACGAATTGATATAATATTTTTCCGCTTCTGTAAAACCAACAACACCAACGGCACAAGCAACACCAAATTAATCTTGCGTGAGCCTACAGCCAACGCAAATGATATCCCGCTCAATACAATCCACCAACCAAGTCTCTCCTTCCGAACAGCCCAAATAGCCAACGCGATAGTAGTTGCCGCAAAAAAGCCGGCAATCGCTTCGGTATGCCCCAATCCTGTAAGCACGACCGGAGCAGAAAAAGTAAACCAAATAGTCGACGCCATAATTAAATTCTTTTCAAGTCCATAGCGAACAATTATTAGCAAAGGAAGTAACGTCGCCAAACCAAATATTAACGATGTCACCCTCGCGGAAAAGAGAGACCCGTTAGAAATAAAAGTAAATACAGTAAATAAAAGAATCGCGACCGGCGATTTCGTAACTACATCACCGCCCGGCAATTCCCCGCGCAAAATCGTTTTTGCGTCATAAAGATATGCCCCCTCATCATTCGTAAACGGCATATGAAACATAAAGTACAAACGCAACGCAAGTCCAATCGCGATCACACTCACTATCAGTCCAGTTTTTTTCCAATTTAATTCTTTCATTTCAATACTCATTAGTATGCTTTGACTTTACCTAAAAACAAAACGACTCCCCGCAACGGGAGCCGTTTTTTTATATATCTTTTTAGCGACCCGTGTATGGTAACGGAACATAAGGACCATATGGTAGTGGTGGCGTTGGTGTTGCTGGATTATTAGAACCATAAGGCAACGGTGGCGTTGGTGGAACATACGGACCATAAGGTAACGGTAGAGTTGACGGCACATAAGGACCGTATGGTACCGGCGGTGTTGGCGGAACAACATAATTGTAAGACATCGCCAACGAAGTCCACGTGCCCACAGGACTCTCACTGTCCACCGTTGTTGTTGCCCAACTACCCGAGGCATTTGAAGCAAATTCCAATGTTCTCTTTACCTCATCATAATAACTCACATACAAATTATTTTTATCATCAATCGCTAATGAGTTATATTTCCCAACTTTTCCTTGACCTATTGTCGTTAATGACTGCCATCTTCCGGAAACCATACTCAAACATTTTAACTGATAATTAACAATACTTGCACCACCGGTAAAACAAACGTATGGGATATTATTAACATCAAGCGCTAACGACGTATTAAAACCAACAATACCAATACCGGCTGTCGGTCCTGAATCCACCAAAGAGCCCACCCATTTACCGGAAACATTATTAATATATTTCGGTTTATTTTTACCGTAATAGCTTATATGTACTTTTCCAAGTGCGTCAGTTTTGACAGAAACACCGAAACCGGAATAACTTTCTCTATCCAGAATGCTGGTAACCCAAACTCCACTTGAGTTTGTCGCGTATCTTAATGAACCAATTCTACCGCCACTAAGAAATTGGTATCCAACATGCGCTTTGACATTTTTGTCCAAAGCCAAGGAAATATATCGCCCCGGAACGTCAAGAGTAGAAACTCCTTTATCCACAACACTCATTACCCAACTGCCGGAAGCATTAGTCGCAAATTTAAGATCTTTATTGGTATTGTCCGCGTAGGCAATATAGACCTTATTATATTCATCCAACGCTATCGATGGATACCAACCGACGTTGCCAACACTATCAACAACAGTCGTTTCCCACGATCCCGAGACAGAAGCATTCGTAGCGTATTTAAGATTACTATCTGACGCGTCGTAATAAGCAATATGCATTTTGCCATTTTTGTCAACAACCAATGACGTATCTTGACCAACTTTTCCTTCAGAATCCACGCTCGCCAATGCCCAGTTTCCGCCGATATTTGAGGCAAATTTCAAATCGAAATTTTTTGCATCATAATAAGCAATATTTACCACGGGAACCTTCACGGCGGCGGCACTGGGTCGGGGTACGGGCGTTGATGCTGGTTTAGAACTACTACCCTTGAGTAGCGTTGAAGTCTTAAGATAACCGCTAAACGCGTACGAAACCATGGCAATACTTATTACAAACAGCAAAACCACGCCACCCACCACCAGTGTCTTTTTTTGCGTAGTCTGCCCGTCGGTTGCCAACCAGGAAGATATCGACATTTTTTATTTGTTATAAATTATGTTTTTAGTGTAACACAATTTGGAACGACACAACAACAACAGGAGGCAAATGCCTCCTGTTGTTTTGGAACACCTATTACCAACCCAGATTTTCTATTACCTCACTCGCCGATCGATAACGCTTTTCTCTTAGCGTTTCCGCTAACCACTGGCGATCTTCCGGCTCCAGATCCGCCATATTATCGCACGCGCGCGTCAGGTCAACTTTTTGGGCTGGGTATTTTTGGTGTTCCCTTAGGTGCGTGAGCACCTCCGACCGATTGTGCATGTTTTTGTTAGCACCCCCTTTCGAAAGGTAATACTCCTCCCTAAAAACAGGTTCGTCAAAAAACCGTGTCAACAACGAAAAACAATACATTTAAATCCCAAATCCCAATGTCCAAATCCCAACAAAACCGTAAAATCTCAAATGACTAAAACGGTAAAATTTGGGTATTAATTATTTGGGATTTTGTTGGTCATTGGGGTTTGGGATTTGGGTTTTAAATGCCAAATTGACAGTTAAGATTGTATCCTTGCAAGATTCTTCTTTTGACGCAGTAGTACAAACAGAAACCCACATCCCGCCAGAGCAAACACTCCAACCAGCGCGAAAGTAAGCCGAAAACCGATGTATTGCGCCACGAATCCCCCGATAAACGCAGAAACCGCCGTGCCGATCCCCACCATTGTGGAATACAGACTCCACTCATAGCTTTCTCTCCCCTTATCGAGATGCGTGCTCCAAATACCAAGCCAGGCGGAATAAGCCAGCCCGCTCCCCGCTCCGTGCAAAATCTGCGCCAAGTAAATATAGGAAATTGATGAAGAGAAAATATAGATAAAAGGAACCACGGCAATAAAAACAGTACCCAAAAGCAACCACCGTCCGCGCGAAACATCCGTCATTTTATCCACGCTTCGCGAAAATGGTAGTTGCACAAGTGACTTAACGAGTAAGAAAAGCGTGCTGGCAAAAGCGGCGGAAAAAACGGTCCCACCAACCAAACCATCCTTAATATAAATAGCCAAAATAGGATCTATCAATCCAAAACCGGTCAAAACAAAAATGTCCGAAACCATCAACAGTTGAATTGTGCGATTGATGCGAAACATAAAAGATACAGCTACTCTTCTAATAGGTGCTGTAATTTGTCTTTGTTGAGATTGTAGGCAAATCCGATACCCAAAAGAATGGCTCCCAAAATCATGAACGAAAAAATTCGCGCTACAATATCCAGATTTGCTAAATCATTAACAAACACCCGCACTACCGTAATTACTAATGCCGCCAAACCCAATACACGAGCATCGCCCCACTTCCCCATAAAGCCACCCAGTACGACGACCAAACCGATTAAACCCCACAAGATAGAGGGAATAGCAGCTGAAAATTCTTTTTGCGTCATAATAAAGAGAACAAGCAAACCCGCCCCGAGAATAATCGCCGGCACCCGAAGCATATTGGATGTTTTTACAAACGCCGTCCTTGTGCCCCGCGCAAGAATTGCGCCGATTACAAAAAGAAAGGCAATAATTATCCCCGTGATTACATCCGTTGGAATTACATCAAGCATTCCGTTGCTACCGATATCGTTGATGACGTAGCGAACTACCGCGAAAACGACAGGTAATAACGCATAAACCACCAGTCTTGGTCGCTTTACCAAAATTGCCCCCCAAATAATAATCCAAGCGATAAGTGCCCACACAAAAGACACAACAGAGCTATTTTCAACAAACAAGAATGGTAAGCCAAATAAGCCGGTGACTAACGCAAATAATGCTACAGCCACCATTAACGAACGAGCCTTTTGTTCTCCCCAGAACAGCAAAAATAAACCAGCGTGCAAGCCGCAGATTACAAAAAGATAATATCCTGTACCCAAACGCTCAAAGGAAGCGATTAGCGGATTTAGCGCCGCCAGGCCAAAAAATACTGTCGCAAAAGATGAGATTAAAAGCGTAATAACATTAAAGTTGGGAATTTCACTCTTTTCGTTACCGCGGGAAAAAATGATCCCCGCAACAATCAAAGCCCAAATAATGATTAAACAAATCAACCCAAGGAAATTCTTCTCAAACAAACCGCCACCCTGCCCGGGCAATAAACCACCGACTTTTATGCTCCAGAAAATATAGGAAAGATAAGCTCCAAGTGTACCTGGCAAAAGAAGCGCTTCCCAGGGCATAAAACGCGCGATAATCACAACGCCCGCGACGATAATTACCGAGCCGATAATTGAAAACAGCGACAACGGAGAAAGAATTGTGGTGAGTGTTGCCAATATCAGGGCTAACGCCACAAAAAGACGGGATTTTTCAAACAATGCGAAAACCAAAAGACTTACTACCACAAAAGCAAGGAGGAAAAGTTCTAAAGCCGGTGAGGTGATAATCTTCGTGGCCGAGAAAAAATACATCGCATACGTTGCGAGATAAACAACACCCCAAGCGCCCGCCGCGACAATTTGCGCAAACTGTTGATATTTTTTCCAGGTCAAGATGGCAACACCAAACAAAACTCCGCCAACTGCGTAACTAAGAACAACTTTACCGCCGGGACCAAAGAATTTAAACATATAAGTGACCAAAAACAAGATCCCTAGAAAAAGCAGGACAACTCCAACGACACTAAACCACTTCTGCCCAATCTCAAATTCCGCAGACTTATTTTGTGGTTGTTTTTTAACTTGAGAAACACCAGTGGGTTTAATACCATACAAGCTATTTATTTCTTGTTCCGACATATTCCCAGCCATAGTCTTTTGTTGTCCGGAAACAATCGGAGCAACTGTTTGTTTGTTTTCACCGCTCCCTTGTTTTACAGCACTCTCCACCACGGAAAGACGCGACTGAAGATAATCAACCTTGCCACTCAACTCATCGATCTTCTTTATTAAGTTTTCTTCAAAATTTTCTTGCATATGTTTGTTCCCTTATCTAAATAATTCACGAAGAACTGAACCTACCGCCTTAAAAGGCAAAAGAAAAACATCTTCACCACGAGAGTAATTTGCCCTACCATAGCCAAAACGGATTAAAACATCAGCATTGTTGTTACGCCAATTTTCCCATTCCGTATTAGTGGAAATAAACGAATGAGAAACACGTACAACACCATCCCGGGCAACTGTGATCGGTTTTTCCACTGCAGTAAAAAGCGGGTGGGTAAAACGAACAACGTAATTACCCGGAGACAATTTAACATTTTGCGTATGTTGCGCGTCACAGACCAGGGGATATTTAGACCCGACCGGTGTGCAATCAGGAATGGATATCTTCGCGTCCGGCGGAAAAACGGCCACCTGCACCAAACCGGTGGTGCCGGGGTTGTAATTATAGCTATAGTTATAAGTTTTTCCTTGATTATCCGGGACGTAAACAAATCCCCCGCTTTTTACGGTCAACGTGACTGGTTTTAGATCAGTACGATCCAAGAAAACCAGCTCATGTGTGCCAGCCGTTACCGGAACAGCGTTTGGGCCATTCATCTGCAAAACCTTATCGACGGTTATTCTTCCTGAAAGATCAACATAGATCGTCGCATCTGTTACCACTTTTTTACCAAGTTCCGACTTCATTCCTACGGTTATCAAAATAACCGCCAGCACCACCAGAGACGCAAGCAGGACAAAAACGCCAATGAGCGAAACCAATTGTTGATTACTGTTTGTTTCTTTCGCTTGTAGATCGTTCATCATGTGTATTTATCTTATCATTCAGTTTCCTTTATAATAACATGAATACTTCTCCAGACAAGTCAACTGATAATATGCTTAAAATTTATGTGCCGTTAATCATAACAATATTGATCATACCACTAATCCCCCTTCCAGCACCGCGTCCTACGGCCCGATTGATCGCGAAATAATCCGCATTCTATATTCGGAATATCTAACACCGGGATTAAGTGGAACCGAAATCACACGCTGTCTTTCGGGACAATAATTGCTTAATACCTGTACCACATTCCAAGTGGACCAACCTTGGTCCACTTGGAATGTGGTACAGGTTAATCACCCAATCCTGTCTTGTATCTCCTTGACCAGCTCTTTCGGTGTCAGTTCCGCTTTCATTAAGAAGCCTTTGGCGCCCAGGGATAACGCTTCTTCCGCCACTTTATTATAGCCGGCATTGGAGAGGACGATAACCGGTCCGTTCGGTTTTTTAGGTCTGTTGCTCACTTCTTGCATCGCTTTTAAGACGCCGATACCGTCAAGGTTAGGCATCATTAGATCGAGCAGGATAAGGTTGTATCCGCCTTGACGTAACTTGGCGATACCCTGCACCCCATCGGTGGCTGTTTCTAATGTATACCCTGCTTTTGTGATTATAAGCGTGTACATCTCTCTTAAGGCTTCGTCATCTTCAACAAGGAGGATGGATTTTATGATTTCAGCAGTCATTTTGTTTTAGTTCCTTTATCTTTCTTGGCTAAAAAGAGGTTCTTGGTAACACCGTGCTCGAATTCACGGATGATGGTGAAGATTTCCTCTACGGTATCGCGCATTTTCTTCAACATTGTCGCGGCTTCTTTGGGAGAGAGATTTTCTTCTTCCAACTCGGCCAATCCTTGTTTAAGATAAGTGACGGGCTGACGGAGATTGACGCCTACTCTGTTAACGGAGTTTTGAAGGAGATTCTCCAAGGCGGAGTTGTTTTTGTCATCTCCTGTTTCCAGAACAAGAATATCTTTTTGATCTTGTTGGACTTTAAGGAAGTCACGTCTTAACGCCAGCGAGATGGGAATGACGGAAAGAAGAGACAGTAAGAGCATAATGTCAAAACTGCCTTCAACATCACCGGAGAAAAGAAAGATAAAGATAAGAGAGAGGGTATAGACGACGGAAACGCGGAACGGATAGATGAAAGAAAGGCCGACACCAAGCAGGTACAGCGCGAAGAAGAACGGCGAGTGGAACCAACCGGTGACGGAGACGACGACACAAGTGAACACTGCCCAAAGCAGGATGGCTAACTGCGGAGTGCGCTTAGGGAGAAACTTTAGCAAAAGAAGCGCGGCACAAAGCAACGCGATGACAAAATACAAAAGACTGTTTAACGGTTTAACGGAAGAGAGGATGAAGAAGAGAATCGGGAGGAAAAAGTAGCCGACGGTAACAAGATTTAGTTTGTTTTTTATTTGTTGGAACATGGAGTGTTAATTTAACTTATTTGTTAATGTGAACAGTATAACGCTAAATCAGAGATACTACAAAAAATATATGTTTTAAGAATTTCTAATTACTAATATCTCAGCCGTCGCTATCCACTTCGCTGAGGAATTAGACATTGGGAATTTCGGGCACAATAATGTGCCCTTCTACTCCCCTTTCGTCACGAAACCATAATAAGCGTCATACGTTTGTTCCTTTTGTAGATCGGTGACGATAATTTCAAAGTAATATTTTGTATTGGGTTTGAGGTTAGTCAGCTTCGCCGTTTGTTGATTGCGATAGTCGTTGATAAATATCTCCTGGCCGTACATTAACGATTCGCCGTAATTGACTTTGGCACGAGTAACGTGGGAGGTTGTCCAGTTAAGTACGGCCGTGTTGTTGGTAATTTCAGAAAGATGAATGTCTCCGATGGAAAGCCCTTGTTCATATTTTCCCTGCAAAGCTTCTAACGAACCAACTGAAGCAAGACGCAATCTTTCCGTCACCCGTTGTACCGGCTCCACCATAAAGTTCGCCACCCGCGTTCCTCCTCCCGCCAACGCCAAGCGATTCTCTCGGCCTTGACTCATGAGGTTGTGAAGCCAAGTGCCGGTGTTCTTCGCGATTGTTACCGTTCCCGCCAAAACCTTATAACGGAACGTGGTGTGCGCCCCCGCGAAGAGGGAGATGGTGGTCTGCTTCGTCGCGTTAAACTGTCGGCCGAAGAAATCGACGGTACCTTCGACCAGACGATTGGTAGATTGCTTAAGCGCGGTCTGGTTGGCCGTGATATCGGCAAGGATGGCATCTTTCGGCACGTTGATCCCTTGGATCTTCTCCATCATACCAAACACACTCGCTTGAAGGTTGTTTGCCAGTCTTTGGGCGGGATTAACCGCCAGATTGGTAAAGCGTTCACTTTGTTCGGCAAGGGCTAATCTATTGCTTCTTCCTTCCCACATCATTCTCTCCCACCAGTTCTCCGTGTCCTGCATAAAGGTCATGGCGATGGTGATAACACGGTAGCGGATAGTGGTGTTGGCATTCATAAAGAAGGCGATCGTTTGATCTTTGGCGAAATTAAACCAGGCAAGAAGCGTACTCTTAAGTCCTTCCCAGAAAGAAATAATGCCGTTAGTGAACGCGATCAGTTTGTCGATGGGGAAAAATCTACCTAAGAACGCGTCCAGATTTAAGGCTTGTTTTTCCGCTCTTAACTCCGCCTGTTTTTCCAGGTTGTCCAACCAGAGAGCGGGAGAAGTGCGGGAGGGAGTTTTTCCGGCTTGGTACTGCTTGGTTATTTCAGCGGGGGTGAGAGGTTTAACGGCCAGTTCTTCCAGCGGGGCGGGAGTAGGCGAAACAGAAACTACCGGACTGGGAACCGTCGTGACTGTTTCCAATAGCACTATTGTAAAGGAGAGAAAGTCGGAATCGCCCGTTGCGTTGTTGTTGTCCGTGGCGCGTACCTTCCAGGTGTGGGGACCTTTGACGAGACCCGCTTCGGACTTGAGGGTAATGGTGATGGTGTCTTGGTTGGCTGAAGCGGTGTAGTCGGAGTTGTCGACGGTAGAACCGGGGGAGAGATTGTCTATTGTGTATGATTTAGTTGTGCCGGCTGTTGTATAGATGAAGAGGGTGTACGACTTGATACCGTCTACGGTCGCAACTCGGCCAAAGGTGAAGGAAGGAGTAAGAGTGGATAGTTCACTGTCGGGAGCGGGAGCATAAAGCTTGGGGGAAGCGGGGGCGAGGGCGAGAGTTGCTACCGTGACGGAATTGGAAGAAATAGAGGTGCCCTCGTTGTTGTATGAAGCCACTTTGCGGGTGTATGACTGGCCCCTGGTGAGACTTGTTTCGGTATAAGAAGTTGTATTGGCTGTGGTAATGGTTTTGATCAGGTCGTTATTCTCATCAAAGAGTTTGAAGCCTGTTTCCCCGCTGCTGTTATCCGTCCAGCTCCAAGTGATGGCGGTGGAAGAAATGGCGGTACCGGAAAGTAGCGATGGCGCGTTTAGTTTGGTAAGCGCGGAAACGGTAGAAGAATAAGCGGAGTTGCCGGCGTTGTTGTATGAAACGACTTTACGGTTATAGGTGGTGTTTTCGGAAAGAGACGTCTCGGTGTATGTAGTTACCCCGGTTGAAACGGTCGCAAGAAGCGTCCCTGTAGAAGAATACAGTTTGAAACCGGATTCGTTACTGCTGTTATCCGTCCAGTCCCACTTAATGGAAGAAGAAGAAAGAACGGTGGCGGTTAAACCACTGGGTGCAACGGGAACCGTATCCACGGTGGCCAGCGTGGTATCCGTTAATTGATCGCTATTATTTTGCGGATCGGTGTACTGGGCGGTGATGGTGGCGTTATCCGCGCATTCCAAGATGCCGTTCTCTGTCGTGGGACTGCCGGATAAGAGATTGACGGTTAACCCGCCGGTGTAGCGGAAGACCATCGTGGCGTTACCGGTTTCGGTTAAGACTAATGATTCTTCGTCCGCGCCACAAGTGACGGCGACGGCGCCGGTGATCGTGTCGGGTACCGTGCCGTTGAGATTGCCATCTTTGTCCGAGACGGTGATGTATAACTTGTCTACGTCAAGCGAAATGGCGCCGGCTTCATCAAAGTTGCTGTCGGTGATAAGAAAATCAGTGGCAGTGGCGTCAAGACGGCCTGTTCCCTCGTTGATGGTACCGAGGTTTAGGAGATTTCCAACAAGAGACCAGATGTAGCTGGCGAGAGAAAGGGTTTTAGTGACGGCGATGGATAACAGGTTGGTAATGGAGAGGTTGGAACCGGCGGTGACACCACTGTTAACTGTTACCGTGTCCCAAGCGACTTCCCCGGTGTTGATGTTTTGAGTGGTACCATTAAGTGTTAGGGTTCGACCAGTGGTGTTGGCAAAAGTGCCGTTTGTTCTGACAATATTACCGCCGACCGTTAAATTAAAACCGTTCAGATCCAATATTCCTTCGGTCAAGGTGAGGTTGCCATTAACAGTGAGCAGACCTGGCAGTTTGTATGTTCCACCTGTCGCGTTAAGCGTGAGATTATAAAAGAGATTATTGCTCGGATAGTTCCAAGTGGTTTGGATGCCTGTGCCGGTATAAGTGACCGTTCCCGAATCGGTGTCTACGGTAAGGGTTAAGGTTTCCGCATTGGTTAATTGGAGGTTACCGAGGTTACTGAATGTTCCGGTCACGGTAAGGTTCTTGCCGTTCAAGTTTAATGTTCCTGCGGTGATGGTGAGGTTATTATTGACCACCGTGTCCGCCGGTAAAGTCCAACTGCCTGATACATTGTTAAATGTTAGATTATAATATGGGGTAAGATTGGAAAGCGTGTAACTCCCGCCACCGTCATAAAGAATGATGCCGGAATTAATATCAACGTTAGTAATCGTGATTGTTTCGGATCCAAGGGCTTCAAGGGTGCCGTTGTTATCCAGCGTGGTGATGGAAAGATTGTTACCGCTGGTGTTTACGGTGGAATTAGAGGAAATAGAAAGGATATAGAAAGGACTACCGCCGGCGTTAACGGTCTGCGTTCCCGCTTTGTTAAATGTGACGGTGCCGGAACGGGCGGTGAAGGTGCCGGAATTGCTCCAATTGCCGGCAACATTCAAACCGTAGTTAGACGCAGTTGCGTCCAATGTGCCCGCGGTGATTGTCAGATTGCCGTTTACCGTAAGCGCGGCTGGTAAATTGAATGTGGCGCCACTGCCGTTGATTGTTAAATTATTATAGGTGTAATTCTTGAGAGTATAAGGACCACTGGTGCCATAGTACAAAAATGTGCCGTGCGTGGCGTCTTGCGTGAGTCCGGTGATGGTTTCACCTCCCTGCAGAGCGATTGTTCCGTTGTCGTTGGAAAATGTAGCACTGGTGGCTGTAAGATTTTTGTCATTCAGATCAAGTGTGCCTGCGGAGTTGGTGAGAGTGGTGGTAACCGTCAGATTGTTTCCTGTGAGTTGCAACGTGCCGACTCCGGAGTGGACAAGTTTTGGTATTGTTTTACCACCTGTGTCTAAAGTCTGTATGCCTGTTGCTTTGGTAAATTGCATGGTGCCTCCATTAGCGCCAATGAGAAATGTTCCGCCAGATATAGTAACATTGCCGGCAAAAGTGGTAGTGAACGCCCCGTAGGCAATATAAATAGAGTTTGAGCCACTGTTGGTAAAGGAAACATCACCGTTAAAGGTGTCTCCCGCATTAGAGCCAAGCAGCAAATACTTGTTATTGCTGCTGTTGGTAAATGAAGCGGTAGAATTGAAAACTGCCCCGCCCGCTCCTGCCGCGCCATAACCCAATTCACCGTCGCCATTATTGGTAAATGCGGCAGTGCCGTTGAATGTACCCCCACTAATTTGAATGTCCGGAGCAACCACCGTGATGTTATTGGCAAAGCTGGTGGTTCCACCCACCAAAAACTTGGCTGAGCCTGTAAGAGTCAGTGAAAGGTCGGCGGTATTGCTGTAAGTCAAACCTCGTACAGACAAGAACCCTGCTGAAAATCCGCTCCCGCCGACAGAAATGGTTTTAGTAGACGCAAGGCTTCCTGTGCCAGTGTAATTTTGTTCGTTAAACCGTCCCAGAAAAACCCCTGACTGAGCTCCGCCGGTTCCATTCGTGTTGTTGACAATAATATTTCCGTTGAAGACGTTTCCCGTACTGTTAAGATAAACTATTATACCAGACGTTCCGGTGTTAGTAAAAGCAATGTCACCGTTATAAATATTCGCACTAGAGTGGGCTATGCTAAAATATCCACTTCCACTGTTAGCAAAAGAAGACGTTGAGTTAAAAGTGTTTCCACCTACGCCAGCATCGTTTGAAGACCCGGTCTTGGTGAATGTGGCAGTTCCGTTAAAAATGCCACCGTTTAGGAGAATGCCCGGATACGTCGCCGTGAACGCGCCGGTGAAGGTTGGAGAAGTTGCGCCGTTTTTCGCGATGGTAAGAGTCGTGCCATCCGCAGTGACAACACCGGAGTTGAATGTCCCGCTTGTGCGAGTGATTGACCCGCCGGTGATGGTAATGTCTCCGGTGACTGAAACAGCACTACCCGCATATGCAAAAGTTCCACTGCTTAAAGTAAAAGTGCCCGAATCAGTAATTGCTCCGGCGCCTGCGGAAAACACGCCGTCGGCTTGGGTAAAGCCGTTGGTTCCAACGGTGACGGTGTAGCTTGCTGATTGTGTAATGGTTCCGGTGTAACCGCTGGCAATGTTGATGCCTTTGACACTGGCGTTTTGGTCTATGGTGGCGTTACCGGTGGCGGAGGAATTGAACACTGCAATGTCGCTGGCGGTTGGAACCGCTCCGCCTTGCCAGTTGCCGGCTGTGCTCCACAAGTTGTCGCCCGAACCATTGGTCCAGACAAAATTTCCGCCAGTAATAGCTTCCTGCGAGCCGAGGGTCTGGTAAGTCGCAGGTGAGGACTGGTTATTGTATTCCGTGGCAATCCAGGTGGCGGAGCGGGCAGTGGAGGAGATGCGGACTTCGTCAAGAGTACCGGTAAAAGAATAGTTACCGCCTGGATTTGTCTGATAGGATGAGATATATCCTGGTATTCCGCTAATAGTCTGATTATTTTGCGAAAACGAACCGTCAAGGATGTTATTATTATTGTTATACATACGGATCGTCTTTGCGACTGAATCGACACTGACCGCAATATAATGCCAACCGCCATCCAACCATGTTTGTGCACTGGATGTGCCAATAACGGAACCTACACTTCCGTCGGACCACTGAAGTTGCAGGGTGTTGGTTCCGCTGTCTATATAGAGCCACTGGAAATTATTACCCCCTTGAGCACCGCGTTGCCATAAACCCGGCCAAGCCCCTGGAAAGCTGACAAATTTAAACCATCCTGTATAAGTCATTGACGTATACGACATCCCTGAAAGCGTGCTCAAATAATCACTCGTCCCATTAAACGTCAGCGCGCCATCAGCTTTGCCTGTGGTGGTCAGTGCGCTTGTATTCTGCTGGGCTGTGCCGGTATTGGCATTTGATGTTGATTCAGAAACGGTGGTGTTGGCGGCATTTTCTTTCAAGTGCCACACCCCTTTATAATTCGCGTCCCACACATTCGCCGCATCCTGCTGGCTCGCGGCAGAGGTATTGCCATAATATAGGTATAGGGTGGTATTGGTTGAGACAGATAGTGTGGGAATCTTCACCCACACCCAGAGCTCGCCTGTTGCCGAGGTGTATTTTTCTATTTCATGGGAGAGCTTGGTTGTGCCGTCTGAAGAGGTAATCACGATGTCATTGCCGGTTGATTGAGCATTGGCGGCGATATTGGCGTCAGTGGCAAAATAGATTAAAAGCGGGAAGTTGGTTTGGTCAGAGGTGGAGACAACTGTGCTTGAGACGGTGAGCTGTTTTCTGTAAGACCAACCTGTGTACCACCCCGCCGGGTCCACAATGTAGTCAAATTCAACACCACCTCCGACCACCTTCAAGTCAAACTCGTCTGTGGGGGTCTGGAGGTTGGTGAGAAGGATTTGGTAGGTGTTTTCTTTATCAATGTTTTCAAAAGTTGCAATCTTTTCTCCTTCTTTAACATTGCCGTCTTCGTCTGTATAAACCGGATAGACTTCAATCTTTGGTTTTTGATCATTGAAAATTGATAATTGATAATTCCTTGCGAACAAGGTGATGTCCTTAGTGTTATCTAACACTTGCTGAAAAGTGACTCTCACAGTTTGGTTTTGTTTGATACTTGCCCAGCTTCCGTCTTGACTCTTTACCTTGTCGTAGATGTCACTGATTATTTCTTTGTTCTCGTCTAATTGAAAAGCTTTACTGATGTAGATGATTTCAAAGACTTGGGTGGAGAGATGCGGGACGGTCCATTCGATGTAATCCAACTTGCCGTTATCATTTCTGTCTTCGGCTTTGAACGGCATGGCTTGGTTATTGTTGTTCTGCCATTTGATTTGGATTTTGTTTTCTTGCCCCACTTTGTAAATCTCGGGGATTTCCGTGCCGGTGACGACGTTTTGGTAGGCGGAGGCGCCGGTCGTCGCGTTTTGGTCATTAGAGTTTAGGGTTTTGTTGGGATTTGGGATTTGGACATTGGGATTTACCGTCTCGTCCGGTGCGGAAAGTGTCACCAGCTTCCCCGTATCCGTGTCTTCTTCTGTTTTCGTGATATTGGGCTTTCCCTCCGGTGTCGCCGTGGGACTGGGATTAGGAACGGGGGTAACGGGCGGAGTAACGACGGGCGTTGGATCGGGAGTTGGTAGCGGTGTAGGATTTGGAGTCGGTGTTGGATCAGAAGTGGACATCGGTGTTGAAGTGGGAGTTGCTTCACCCAGTACCACTCCCGAAGTGGCCAACGTGTCCACTTCGGGAGTGGTACTGGTCTCTTGCGATGAAGCAAAGCCCTCCTCCGCGGAAAGCTTCGGCGTGGCATAGCTAAACCAACCCATAAATAAAATAACAGTCAGAGTGACAAGAAAGACCGATTTAAAAGTTCTTAACATACGTATTTGTATTCCTGATTATTGTAGCACGAAAACCGCTTTGTCATTGAAGCACAACCGAACAATGATCAAGAAAACGTAGAATCGTCGCGCCCACTTCCGATGTGGCCACTATGTCAAATACCTTAACCTGTGATTACACAAAGGCTTCTTGATATTGTTGTGAAGTTTTGCTAGGGTTAACCTCGTTGGGAGTCGCATAGATTGGATCTATACCGGCTCCTTTTTACGCTATTGACATTCTTCGCCATTTTGATATAGTCGGTACGTTATCCATTTATCCAAGGCTCTCGCGAGTACAAATAGGTGGATTTCTTTAATTTAGGGGCTTTGTATCTTTCAAAAACTTTTCAATATAACTGATGAATTCACCCAAATCGCCTAGATTTTCTTTTATAACCGTCAAGAGTTCTTTCGGTTCTATTTTCCAATAAAGATGTACCAATCGGTTTCTGTAGCCCGCCATTCCCTTTATTTTCTGGCTAAAATCTTTTGATAAGACGTTATAATCACCCAATGACAAAATAACCTGGGTATAGTCCTTTTTCTTTCCGTTTTGAGGAATTCGCGACAAAATATGCGTTCCGATTGTCAAAACCGCTTCAATGGCAATTCTTAAATGATAAGCCGATAGATTGTAATTGTCGTTATCTTTTAAGAATTCATCTAAATCCATCTTCTGAAACTTTTCCAATTCCAAAACAACGTTTTTAATATCGCCTATCCGTTCAATTATTTTTTCTTTATTGAAATTTTCTTCCATCATTTTATTTCGCAGAAAACGCTAAGACGCCTTTAAAATACTCATCTATAAAATATTTATAATCCCTGTAATAATTGGCGATTTTTTCCTCAAAATTCATCGAATTTTCTTTATTTTTTGAATAAATCAACTGACCGTCGTTGATAATTTTATACTGAAAATGCAACAAGACCTCGTCAATAAAAACCAAGTCAATTTTTGCTTCGGCAAAACACGACGATAAATCGGAAAAAATGTTCCCATATAATTTTCCCCTTTCTTCTTCTTTAGGCAGGCCGTTTTTGAACCTTATTCCAATATCAAGATCACTGTCTTCTCTCGCAAAACCGGAAATTCTTGAGCCAAACAGATAAACATCAGCCAAGCTGTATTTTTCTGCCATCTCTTTTAATTTTTCTTCGTTAAATTCAACCATTTTCCCATCATATCACAAATCAAAAATTTTCCAATGGACACAAAAACCCTGCCTGCAACATCCTTGTGTTTAGTATCCTGTTGTCCAAGCAACCGTTCACGGAGCGGAGCAACCTCTTTGTCCCCCGTAGCATTGTGCGAAGGGAGATGCTCCGCTCCGTGAACGGTGCAGGATTAAATTATTTTTTTAACACCAAAAACAAATCTGATATGTTGATGTTCATTAGACCCGTATAAACCTGGCTGCCGGTTTTTTTAGTAAATTCGAAGGAGTTGTTTTCGGCTAAATATTTTTTCGTATCCAGTCGCAATTTCTTTGCTTTTAATACGACTTCCGTATCGGTCAACGCTCCAGCGGCAGCAGAATTGTCGTGACCGTCGGACGCAACCGAAAGCAAAACTGTATTAACTGGAATTTTTTCTAAAGCCCCCATGGCCACTTCATAGTTTCTACCTCCATGGCCACGTCCTGTTATATGAACCGTCGTCTCTCCGGCAGCAATTAAAGCTTCGCCGCGCTTCACGCTTTTTACCAGCATTTCCCCCACTTCACGTGCTTCCCCGGACAGCGCGGTCGATAAGACCCGCGGTTTAAATCCCGCTTTTCGCGCCGCTTCTACCATCGCTCGCACCGCCACAACATTGTTTACAACTAAAACATTCTGGACTTTCTTAAACAATCCTGTGTCGTTTGGCGTCTCTACTAAATCACCGGCAACGATTTTGCACGTCTTCGCCACCCCATACTTTATTAAAATACGTTTTGCGTCTTTCGCTGTCGTAGAGTCTAACACCGTCGGGCCCGACGCAATCATCCCAATATCATCACCGGGCACATCGGAAAAAATCAGCCCAACAATTGTTGCGGAATGCGCCATTTTCACCAGTTGCCCACCCTGCAATGCCGACAAATGTTTTCTGACAGTATTCATTTCCTTAATCGTTGCTCCGGCGCGCATCAGGTTTTTTGTCACACAAACAAAGTTTTCTAGTCGAATACTGTACGGCCAGAAAAGCAGCGCCGAGCCCCCACCCGAAACAATCGTAATCACCAGATCTTTCGGACCCGTTTGTTTAAGCAGAGCGACAATTTCCGCCGTCGCTTTTAAATTTCTAGCACTTGGAAAAGGGTGAGTTCCGGCAATACTTTTGATATGTTGCAGTTTGGCACTGCACACATCGATCACCACGCCCCCCGTGATGCGTTTGCTCAGCATTTTTTCTAAAACTCGCGCTGTTTCTACCGATGCCTTACCGCATCCGATCACAAAAATTTTCTCGTAATTTTCCAAGTCGTAAACTTTCTTTCCCACCCGCAAATTACCTCCATTCACAGCCACATGCCTCCGAATCGCCGTTTCCGTGCTTACCGCCGTCATTCCCGCTTCAAAAATATCCAAGGCAACGCGCCGCAAAGGCGTTGAGATAAGAGAGTTATAGTTACTAACTATGTGCTTAACAGACATGGTTTTAATATAACACAGTGGCGAATTTTCAATTATCAATTCCCAATTTTCAATTAATTATCCAGCCTTCGCTAAAGCTTCGGCCGGCAGGCAATGGCTCAATTATCAATTACGGCGTCGTCTTTTGATAATTTAAGACTTGATCATTAATTGATAATTGACCATTGAAAATTGATCATTATACGAGATCTTCCTTCCGTTCTCGAACGAACGAAAACCACTCCTCAATCAGTCCCAACACCACTTTAAACGGCGCCTCGATAAGCGCGTCCATAATAAACAGAAAAATGTTAATCTGTGTCGCCCGCATTGATATCTCCCGACCAAAGTCTATTACCGGTACCGTTAAGAAATCAAAAACAAACGAAAAGAAACCTTGCTTCTTGGTAACGACACGAAAATCTCGCATTGCGGAACGTAGGCGTAACCCCAAGAAACTAACTAATGCCAAAAACATAATGAAGTAAAACCCGCCAAGCAAGGAAAAATTAAGAAAATTAAGCACCCACACAATAACAATCAAAGAAATAATGGCTGTCAAAACGTAAAATGTCGCAAACATGTTTTTTCGAAAAGACTTCCCTTCGACCGCTGGAATACGCACATCGGGCAAGCTGGCGTCTTTAGCAACAATATTTTGAACAAGCTTAACCATCCGTTCTGTATTATCATTCCCCGGTCGCGTTACTGTTCCCGCCATCAAAAAAAGCAGAGTGGATGGAAATAGTAAATTAATCATTAGCGGAAAATATCGTACCCCGCCAAGAAACAATTCATATGGCACTTCCGTCGCGATAGCCAAAATACTTTTGGTAAGAAAAAGAAAAGCGGCCGCGTGCCAAACCCGTTTCAGCATTTGCTGTTCGGTCTTTTTAATTCTTCGCAACAACAAATCACGCACGCTCACGGCCAATAAATCGTTATTAGCAAGAATTACCGTGGCATTCGGCTGTCGCAGAACGTCGCGCAAAATACGATACGGTACAGCCGGTCCGTGGAGCCTGCGCAACACCCTCACCGACATTGGCGAATAAAGCGCCGTTTCTATTTCCTGTTGTAAGTGTCCAAAATTTTTCACTACCAAATCTAATTCCGAATCATTCAAATCTTTTTTCAGCCACACCGGCTCTGCCGTTCTGTAAAGATGCCAGAAAAGTTCCGCTTCATCGGTTTTTGCCAGCACGCGGTGACAAGCAAGAAACAATTGCGTGTTTTTATCTTCAGCGTCGATGGTATCATCTTTCCAAATTGTTTTTTTCTCCAACTCTTCAAAAAAGAAATAAACCAGCGCGTCATCTCCATCGCGCGGGTAGACAACACGATCCACCTCCACGGCCACCATTGGTAAAAACCATTTTGGCACGTTTTGGTTATTGTGATTAATAAAACGTACGGCACGTTTAAGAACAATAGAAATATCCACCGCTAAAGTTCGTGATGTTGTCACAGGAATATAATGACCACGGGCCAAATCTTTCAGTAGCGCTAGCGCGAATTTTTCAGTCTCGGATGACAATTCCCAACGCAAATTAATGAAGCGTCCAATCGCCTTCCGTCTTAAAACATCTTCGTCTCCCGGATCCAACAAATTACGAAACCTTTCATACGCGGAATCAACCTGTTGGGTCGCCGAATAAATTTCTATCGCATCATCGTTTCCGGTAGACCGCTTTGGCACCTCTCGCGAAACGAAGAATGCGAGCAGATTTTGGATTTCAGAGCGAATCATTGGTTTGGAATTTAAAATTTTAAATCAGGGTTTTATTGCAAGCAGGTAGCATCAGGCAACCAAACTTCATAATCACCACCCACAAAATGCCGAAAACCAATTTTACATTTGTCGCACAACAATGGTTTTCCTCGCTCCGCTTCCTGTTGGGCGCGATATGCCCGACTTTCATTACGCGTCGCTTTTTGCGTCACCCCGTGAATGCAACCGCAATCAACACAAACGTCATAAAGCGGCCATACTTTTTCGATCGCCGGTGGCGTTTCATATACTCTGACGCGCGTATTACAAGCAATGCACTGACGCGGCACCTCAGTAATCACAGCCGAACCATCCTTGGCACAAGCCGGATTTTCGCAACGGTAATAAACTTTTTGCACGCAATCTTTGCACATAATTTCCGGATCGCGGAACATGGCAGGACGCATCATTTCGGGTGTCCATTGGGCGCGCACGCCTTGCGAAACGTTGGCTTGATACTTTCCGTCTTGCCGGTAATCCGTATCGTTCTGTCCCAACTCGCGGCCACGGAAGAAAACAAGTTGCGCATAACGTTGCCCCACTTTCAATGGAATATAGTGTGTATCCGAAGAATTATTGAATTCCATCGTCCAACGGTTGTGGTAACCAATATCGCCCCACCCCGCGCAACGACACACTTCCAAGAAACTGCGCCCGGCCCCGGAACGCGCTTTCATCATTGTTGTAATATCACGTGTTGTGCCACCAATAAATTCGCGGGTACTGGTAAGTAATTGCTTTTGCGGCGCGATAAAATAGATCCTATCTTCCGGATGAAAACCCTCAAGAGTGTTTTCAATAAAACGATTATGCAACCACCAACTGTGACGTGGCGCAAAACAAAGCCGACCCCAAACACGATTAACGTCTTCTTGCGAATTGGGATTAAAAATCCGCCGTTCAATTGTTGGAGAAGTTTCTTCCCAATACCACGGACCGAGCGTCAAATCCACGCTGGAGGATTTTATATTGTCTTCTTTGCCATCCTCGTAATAAATATCTCCTCGTTTTACCGCTTCCAGAATATCCGGCCGTGACATCAATGAATATTTTTTGTAGATTTCGTCGTCTGAAATAGTGGAAGAAGTCATAAAGGAAAGGTAATGCAAAATGTTCGATAAAACAAGGTTGTCATGGGTCATACGCAAAACATGGTTTTAACAAAGCATTAGCACAATTTTAACGTCCATCTTTGCGAGCCATCGCTTTCAAGCGAGGCGAAGCAATCTCCCGTAAATCAATCGTACAAATACTTGAGATTGCCACGCCTTGCCCCTGTCTTCGGCGGACGGTTTTTTCGTTTTTAAATACTGGCTGATTTAAGCCGATTTCTTTTATTTCAGATGGTTATTTGGGTACTGTATTGCTAGAATTATTTAGTGTTCATCCGAAAAAATCACAACAAAAACGGCTC